>DATEHD010000216.1:0-4904 GCA_035279765.1 Candidatus Krumholzibacteriia bacterium
CGCTGATTTTCATTTACCCCGTTTGATTTCCTCCCGCCCGCGGTCCGTCACAGACCCGATGGAGGGCAATTTAGTTGTGGCGCAGGGTGCTCCCGCCGCGTAAAATCCCGCGAGCAATCACATTCAAATGAAGGAGATACGCTAGATGGCGGACACCAGTATCATCCGCAACGGCCTGATCATGAACATGGATGGGCAGTATTGGGCCGTTCAGGAGTTCCAGCACGTCAAGCCCGGCAAGGGTGGGGCGTTTATTCGCACCAAGATCAAGAACCTGCTCACGGGCCAGGTAAAGGACCAGACCTTCCGCTCGGGGGAGAAGATCATCGAGGTGCGCGTCGTACGGCAGCCGTTCCAGTTCCTGTACAAATCCGGCGACGTCTACCACGTCATGGATCGCACCTCGTACGAACAGCTCGAGCTTTCCGAAACGCTTATCGACGACGCCCGCTACTATCTCAAGGAAAACATGGATATCGACATCCTGATGGATGGAGAAAAGGTTCTCACCATCGAGCTCCCGAATTTTGTCGATCTCGAAGTGACCCGCGCCGATCCCGGCATCCGTGGTGATACGGCGCAGGGAGGATACAAGTCCGCCACGCTCGAAACCGGGCTCGCGGTGCAGGTCCCACTGTTCCTCAACGAGGGTGACACCGTGCGCATCGATACGCGCACCGGCAAATACGTCACCCGCGTGTAGCAGGGTTCCGGAGGTGGCGATGCGCAAACAGGAAATTGAAGAACTGATACGGCTCGTCGAAGAGAGCAAGATCACCGAGCTCGAGGTGTCGCAGGGTCGCACGCGCATCCGCATCTCGAAAAACGGTGTCGCTGTTCCGGTCACCCATGTTTCCGCGCCGCTGGCAGCACCGCTGCAGGCGGCCGCCGCGCCGAAGGAGGTGGAAGAAAGCGAAGAGTCTTCGGCCGAGGGCAAGCTGGCATCAAACTTGAAACAGATCAAGTCGCCGATGGTAGGTACGGTTTACCGGGCGCCCGCTCCGGGGTCCGAACCGTTTATCGACATCGGTCAGCCGGTTGCCGTAGGCCAGACCGTGTGCATCGTCGAGGCCATGAAGCTCATGAACGAAATCGGTTCTGACTTCAGTGGTGTCGTACGGCGCGTCCTGGTCGAGAACGGACAGCCCGTCGAATACGGACAACCGCTGTTTCTCATTGAAACAAAATAGGTTGCGTGCCCGGAGGGCGCCGTTATGAACATCAAACAACTGCTCGAGAAAATGATCGAGCTGGGAGCGTCGGACCTTCACATCAAGCCGGGCATCCCGCCCGTGGTCCGCGTCAACGGCAAGCTCCAGCGCACCACCTTTGCAGCGCCCACTCCGCGCGAGATGGAAGAAGTGGCGCGCAAGATCCTCACCCCGCTCCAGAGAGAGAAATTTGAAAGCACGCGCGAGGTCGATTTTGCATTCGGCGTGACCGGTCTTGCACGCTTTCGCGCCAATTTCTACGTCCAGCGCAGTTCCATTGTGATGGTCTTCCGTCACGTCCCCGTGAACATCAAGAAAGTCGACGAGCTCATGCTGCCGCCGATCATTGCCGAGCTGGCGCTGCGCCCGCGCGGGTTGATCCTCGTGACCGGCACCGTGGGCAGCGGCAAGTCCACCACCATGGCCGCCATGATGCAGGCCATCAACCAGACCCTGAACGCGTCCATCATCACCATCGAGGACCCCATCGAGTTCCTCCATCGCGATGACAAGAGCATCGTGAACCAGCGCGAGGTGGGGAGCGACACGGCGTCGTTCAACGAAGCCCTGCGCCACATCCTGCGCCAGGACCCGAACTGCATCATGATCGGTGAGATCCGCGACGCCGAGACGATGGAGATCGCGCTCAAGGCGGCGGACACCGGGCACCTTGTGCTCTCCACGCTGCACACGGTGGACGCGCCGCAGACCATCAACCGCATCATCTCGTTCTTTCCGCCCCATCACCACCAGGAGATCCGTTATCTCCTCGCATCGACACTGCAGGCTGTCATCTCGCAGCGCCTCGTGCGCCGTTCCGACGGCTCGGGCCGCGTGCCCGCGGTGGAAGTGCTGGTCTCGACAGGCACGGTGCGCGAGTGCATCGTGAACCCGGAAAAGACTGCACTCCTGCACCAGGCCATGCGCGAAGGTGTCACCACGCACCAGATGCAGACCTTCGACCAGGCGCTGATGAAGTTCTACCAGGATGGCACCATCACGCTCGACGACGCGCTCCGCGCCAGCTCGAAACCGCACGAGCTCACGCTGCGCCTGAAGGGTATTCAGGCCACCAGCGATCAGTCGTGGAAGGGCTTCGAGGGACAGGTGGAAGAGCCCGCCGGGACCAACAAATTCTAGCTTTTACGGCGCTTGGGGGCCTGTGGTAGGTTAGCCCCATGTTCAAGAAGATTCTCGTCGCGAACCGGGGCGAGATTGCACTGCGTATCATGCGCGCGTGCCACGAGATGGGTATTCAGACCGTCGCCGTGCACAGCGAGGCGGATACGGAGTCGTTGCATGTGCGCTTCGCCAACGAAGCGGTCTGCATCGGCCCCAACACCCCGGGCGAAAGCTACCTCAACTTCAATCGCATCATCTCCGCCGCCGAGATCACCAGCGCGGAGGCGATTCATCCCGGCTACGGTTTTCTCTCCGAGCGCGCGGAGTTCGCCGAAGCGGTGACGTCGTGCGGCATCGCCTGGATCGGTCCGTCCACGGACGCCATCGAGAGGATGGGGAACAAGTCCGTGGCCAAGGACATGATGAAGGCCGCCGGCGTGCCCGTGATTCCGG
This sequence comes from Candidatus Krumholzibacteriia bacterium, assembly GCA_035279765.1. Classification (GTDB taxonomy): domain Bacteria; phylum Krumholzibacteriota; class Krumholzibacteriia; order WVZY01; family JAKEHA01; genus JAKEHA01. The sequence goes on from DATEHD010000216.1 coordinate 2,787, forward strand.
GCTCCGACGGTCCTGTCTCCGACGAGGCCGCCGCCATCGACGTGGCGGAGGAAATCGGCTACCCGGTGATCATCAAGGCGGCGTCGGGCGGCGGTGGGCGCGGCATGCGCGTGGCGCGCGATCGCGACGACCTCGCCAACGCCCTCTTGATTGCGCGCGCCGAAGCCGAAACCGCCTTCGGCGATCCCTCGGTTTACATCGAGAAGTATCTGCCTACGCCGCGCCACGTCGAGGTGCAGCTCCTCGGCGACTCGTACGGCACCGTCGTTCACCTGGGCGAGCGCGAGTGCTCCATCCAGCGCCGCCACCAGAAGCTCATCGAAGAATCGCCGTGCGTCGCCCTGACGGCCCAGGTGCGCGAGAAACTGCTCACCACGGCGGTGCAGGGCGCGAAAGCGATGAACTACACGTCGGCCGGCACCATGGAGTTCCTGGTGCAGGGCAACGATTTCTACTTCATGGAGATGAACACGCGCATCCAGGTCGAGCATCCGGTCACCGAGATGGTGACCGGCCGCGACCTCATCAAAGAGATGATCGCCGTGGCAGCGGGACAGCCGCTTTCGTTTGCGCAGAAAGATGTGCGCTTCAACGGCCACGCCATCGAGTGCCGCATCAACGCCGAAGACCCCGAACGCGACTTCGCGCCCTCGCCGGGAAAAGTCGGCTTTCTGCACATGCCGGGCGGCATGGGCGTGCGCGTCGATTCCCACGTGTACCAGGGTTACACGATCTCTCCTTATTATGACTCGATGATCGCGAAGGTGATCTGCCACGGATTGGATCGCGACGAAGCGGTTCGCCGCATGATTCGTGCACTCGAGGAGTGCGTTGTCGACGGCATACACAGCACGATCGAGTTTCAGCGCGCCATTCTGATGGAGCCGAGCTTCCAGCGCGCCGAGCTCAGCACGAAGTTCCTCGAGGGATACCAGTGGGACGGAGAAACGCTGACACTCGGTGGTTCTCTCGCGGCGAAATAACGCCGCGCGTGCAGCTATTCCTAACCCGGCGGATGTGACGTGAGCGATCGCGCGCGACTGTTTGTAACCATCACCCTCCTGGCGCTCGGCGTGTTTCTCGCTGTGGGCCTCGCGACGTCGCACGGCTGGGACTGGCCGTTTGACAGAGCAGCCTCGGTGCGCGATGTCACCAACCGCACGGGCCCCTTCGGATCGGTGCTGGCCTGGATCGCGAACCTCACCTTCGGCCGCGTGTTCTCGTGGCTGATTCCCATCACACTCATTGCGCTCGGATTTGCGCTGGCGCGCGACGCCGAGACGCCGGTGCGGCGCCTGGCGCTGAAGGCCCTTGCGGCAACCGTGATGCTCAACGCTTTCTTTGCCATCGTGCCACCCACGCGCGACGTGAACGCACTGCACGGGAAACCGGGCGACTGGGTGGCGGCCGGACTGCACCGTGTTTTCGGAGAAGTGGGAACGGCGATCGTGCTGGTGGCCGGCGTGCTCTTGATCGCGCTGGGTGAAGCACACCGCGCGCAGTGGCTGACGACAATCGCGCGTGGTGGTTCTGAGAAAATCGGGACTCTTGTGCGCGCGATGGGTGGGGGGCTGGCTCGCCGGCGCGCGCTGGTCTCCGACTATATGAAGAGCGCTCTGGAGAGAGCCAGGAAACCGGAACCAACCGCTGTTCTCGACGAAGCCGGCGCGGTTCCAGTGGCGAGAGCGGCCGAAAGCGCGGGAGCGTGGGAATCACCGGCGGCGGTCACGGAGCGTAAACGACGCGAACCGGAATTGAATATTGCGGAGACTCGTCCCAAGCCGGAGGTAAAGGTCAAGCTCAAGAAGGCGGGACAGAACGGCGCTAACAAGGGAAAGCCCATCACGGATGCATCGCTGCCGCCGCTCTCGATTCTCGAGATGCCGAAGGATGCGGGCCCCACGTTTTCGCGTGAGGATCTCAAGAGCTGGACGGCGGTGCTGGAAGAGAAGCTCCACCAATTCGGCGTGGAGGGAAAAGTCACCGCGGTGCATCACGGCCCCGTGGTGACGACGTTCGAGTTCGAGCCCGCACCCGGTGTGCGCATCAAGGACATCGTGAGCCGCGCGGACGACCTCTCGCTCGCCATGCGCGCGCGCAGTCTGCGCATGATCGCGC
>DATEHD010000217.1:0-2515 GCA_035279765.1 Candidatus Krumholzibacteriia bacterium
CGAAAAACAGGCCCGGCACGCTGACCGTGCGATCGTCACGCCGGTAGCCGACGGTATGCTTCGCGTAGACTTCGGTGTTGTAGGCAAAGTCGCGATGCGTGTGCATCGCCGCCTTGGGTCGCCCCGTGGATCCCGACGTGAAGAGCCAGATCGCGGGCGCGTCGCGATGCAGGGGCGGGAGCGCTCCCGTGTCGTTCGCGCGGCATATGTCAAAGAGGGCGTCGACGGCGAAATGCGCCCCGCGCAGCGTATCCGGGATCTCGCACTCACTCTCCGGATCCTCGCCGGTTGGCACATCGGGAACCAGAACCAGCGACTTGAGCCAATGGGCGGCGCGCAGCGCGGGAGCGAGATCGCGCGCCACCGCGGGCGTTGTCACCAGGGCGCCCGCTCGCACGTAACTCACCACGTACGCAAGGTCGTCGCGCGGAGCCGCGGGATTTCCCATCGCGACCACGGCGCCGGCCGCCAACGCGCCGAAGAAACTCCACGCGAACGGCGGCGTGTCGGGAAGCACGATGTACACCCGACACTCGGCCGACAGGCCGAGCTGGTTCCAGTACCGTGCAAGGGATCGCGAGCGTGCGGCAACGCCATCATAGGTGTACGCAAGCGCGCCGTATTCGAGCGCGGTCTTTGTACCCAGCCCTTCTCTCAGACGATCGAAGAGAAAATAGTCGGCGAGGTTGAGCGTCTCTGGAAACGAAGGCCGCATGTGTCATCAGCGCGCGCTGTCGCGCGCGTGTCCTATCACCGCGGTGGCCTCGATTTCGACGCGCGCGCCGGGTTCCACCAGGCCCGCCACCTGCACGAGCGACATGGCGGGATAGTGGTCGCCCATGATTTCGCGATACACATCACCGATGGCACGACGCTCGCGGCGGTATTCGTCGAGGTCAACCACGTACCACGTCATGCGCGCAATGTCGCGCACGCTCGCGTTGGCGCAGGCGAGCACGGCTTCCACGTTGCGCAGCGCCTGCCGCACCTGCGCGGTCAGGTCGGGTGCCACAAGCGTGGCGTCGCTTCCCCACCCCACCTGCCCGGCCACGAACACCATGCGTCCTTCCGCCTCGATGCCATTGGCGTATCCCGACGGCGCCTTCCAGCCCGCCGGCTCGAGCTTTCGCATCATGAGCCTCTCTTCTCCGTGTCGTCCGCCAGGAGCTCGCGCGCGATCACCAGGTGCTGGATCTCCGTCGCGCCTTCGTAGATGCGCAGGGGGCGGATCTCGCGATAGAGCTCTTCCACCACCGAGCCGTGCACCACGCCACGCGCGCCCAGGATCTGTACGGCGTCGTCGATCACGCGCTGCGCGCTCTCGGTGGCGAAGCTCTTGGCCATCGCGGCTTCGCGCGTGATGCGCGCGCCGGTCGTGTCCTTCTTCCATGCCGCGCGGTAGACGAGGAGCGCGCTCGCGTCGACAGCGGTGGCCATGCGCCCGAGCGTGGCACGGACGCCATCCAGCTCGGAGAGTGTCGCACCGAACGCACGCCGCTCTTTGGCGTGGCGGCACGCTTCGTCCAGCGCGCGGCGTGCAAATCCGAGCGCCGCTGCGCCCACCGTGGAACGGAACGAGTCGAGCGTGGAAAGCGCCACCGCCAAGCCGCGTCCTTCTTCACCGATACGCGCGGTTTCGGGCACGCGACAGCCGGAAAAACGGATGGTTCCCAATGGATGGGGTGACGTCACCTGGATACGCCCGGTCACGGCAAGTCCCGGATTGCCGGCCTCGACCACGAACGCGCTCACGTTGCGCGCTGCCGTGTCCGCCGTGCGTGCAAACACCACGTAGAAATCGGCGAGACCGGCATTCGATATCCAGGTTTTCTCACCGTCGAGCACGTACTCCCTGCCGTCACGACGGGCGCGCGTCTCCATGGCAGCCACATCGGAACCGGCGTTGATCTCGGAGATGGCGAACGCCGCAATCGCGCTGCCGGCGGCGGCGCGCGCCGCGTAACGATCGCGCTGCTCCGGCGTCCCGAAGAGCGAAATAGGGCCGCATCCCAACCCCTGCATCGCGAAGGCAAAATCGGCCAGCCCCCACTCGTACGCCAGCGTCTCACGCAGCACGCACGCGGCGCGCACATCGATAGCCGAGCGAGCGTCGGTGGCGACGGCATGACGAAGGAATCCAGCGTTTCCCAAAGCGGCGACGATGGCTCGACACTGCACGTCGATGTCAGCGTGCGAACGAATCGCGCCCAGCTCCGCTTCACACCACGCGACGGCTTCCCGCGCTAGCGCGCGGTGTTTCGCGTCGAGAAACGGCCAGTCGAGATGCTGCACTCAATCTCCTTCGAAGCGCGGCGTCTCGCGCCGCGTGAACGCGTCGTACGCGCGTTTGAAATCACGCGTCTGCATGAGCTCGGCCTGGACCCCGGCCTCGGCGATGATCGCATCGCGAATTCCCATGTTCCACTCGGCGTAGAGCTGGCGCTTGGTGGCGCGATGCGCGGCGATGGGGCCCCGCGCCATGCCGCGCGCAAACTCAGCCGCGCGTGCAGAGAGC
>DATEHD010000218.1:0-6162 GCA_035279765.1 Candidatus Krumholzibacteriia bacterium
GTGCAGGACGCCGCGCAGAATCCTGCCGCCATCCATCGGAAACGCCGGAATCAGGTTGAAGAGCCCGAGGAACACGTTGGCCAGCGCCAGCGTCACCAGGTAGCCGTCGCCGTGCACCGGGATGCCGGCCAGCGCCAGCCCGCCGAAGAGCAACCCCGCGATCACGAAGTTCACGATCGGACCCGCGATGGCCACGAGGATTTCGTGGCGCGGATTCTCCGGGATGGACTCGGCGCGGGCCACCCCGCCGATCGGAAACAGGACGATGTCGCGCACGTGGATGCCGTAGCGCTTGATCATCAGGCAGTGCCCGAATTCGTGCAGGACCACGCACGCAAACACCGACAGCACCAGGATGGCGGCGTCGAAGCCGTCGCGCCAGGTGCCGGTGGCTCCGGCGATCGTCGCATAGAGCACCAGGATCAGCGGGAAGGTGGCGTGGACGCGCACGGGGATGCCCGCATACGTCCCAATGCCTGCCGTGTAACGCATTCCCCGGTAACCACTCATGCCGCTTCCCTCCGTCCATGCCACCGGCGCGTCCCCCGCCCATCGGGGTGGCGTTCATGCCATACCGGCGCCTTGATGGTAGGTGCTAACTGTGTTAACATCACCGACAAACGGTCATCATCCTGTATCAAAGACCGACCACGCGACGCGTGCCCGGCATCCAAAGCATGAGATTCTTGCTCACACTCGTCGTGTGTCTGGCGCTGTTCTGCGCCCCCGCCGCCAGCGCACTCACGCGCTTCGACTTCGAGCAGCCGTATTTCAGCGACCCCGCTGGACAGTCGGTTCTGGACCACTGTGTCGTCCAGGTGGACAGCGTCTACCACCTCTTTTACCTGCGTGGTAATCCGGCCGTCAACATCGGTCACGCGACAACCACCGATTTCACCCACTGGACGTATGAGCCACCGGTGCTCTCGCCCGGGTCGTGGGATACGGTCCTGTGGGCGCCCTGTCTGATCAAGCCGGCCAACCCGACGTGGTTCATGTACTACACGGGCGTCAACGTGGCGGGAGCGCAGCAGACCGGGCTCGCTTTCTCCAACAATCTCTACAACTGGAGCAAGTATCCCGACCCCGTGTATCACCCCGACACCTCGTGGGCGGTCTGGAACAGCACCACGTTCTGCCACGGCCGCGACCCGCACGTGATGGAGATCGACGGCACGTACTACATGTTCGTCACCGCCCAGCACGAGTGGTACAAGGGCGCAGTGGCCTGTGCCACGTCCACCGATCTCATCCACTGGACCGACCAGGGCTACATCTATCTGCACAATTCGTGGCACATGCTGGAATCAGTTTTCATTCTGCAGCGCAACGGTCTCTTCCACATGTTCTTCACCGAGGAAGGCGTATACGGCACGCAGCATATGTCGTCGCCGACGCTTTTCGGCGGCTGGGACTACAGCCACGTCGACTATATCGACAACGGCCACGCGCCGCAGATCACCGATACGCCGTCGGGACCCATTTTCTCGCGTCACTCGGTGTACAACGACGGACACGGCGTTTATCGCTACGTGCTCAAGTTTTCACCTCTCCTCTGGTTCGGCGATACACCGTCGGTGCCGCGCTCGTTTCCGCTGCAACCGGATTGGGACTTTGTCGAGGGCGATGCGTTTTATTATCAGCCCACATTCCAGAACAACGCCTACGCGCGCAACGAAGGCTCTCCGTCGTCGTTTGTCGGCGACGGTTGGATCAACACCTACGAGCTCTACACCGGCCCGCTGGGCTACGGCTCGCCCGGTCAGTCCGTGGGCGATGGGCGCACCGGCATCATCCGCTCCAAGCCGTTTTCAATCCAGGGCAACTCGATCAGCCTGCTCGTCGGTGGCGGCAGCTCGCCCGATGCGTGCTATGTGGCGCTCGTCGATCACGACAGCGGTGATGTGCTCTTCAAGGAAACCGGAAACAACACCGACGTGATGGATCGCCGCTACTGGGACGTGTCGCATCTGATGGGGCGCACGGTGCAAATCGAGATCGCCGACCTTTCCACCGAGAGCCACGTTTGTGTCGATGACATCATCGAGTCGGGCAATCGCGTGAGCACCACCGTGATTCAGGGCAAGGGCCTTAACCGACGGACGCGCGGCAACGCCTCACTGCTGACGACGGCGCTACCCGGAGGACCGACGCGCTTTCTTGCCAACACGCCCAATCCGTTCAATCCGCGCACCACGGTGCAGTTCCAGCTCGCTTCGGCGGCGACGGTTCGCGTCGATGTGTACGACGCCTCCGGCCGCCTGATCCGCACGTTGCTGGACGGCGCGCGGCCGGCAGGCAGGCATTCGTTGGAATGGGACGGCACCGATCACGCGGGCCGCGGCGTGGCCTCGGGCGTCTACTTTGCGCGCCTGCGCGTCGACGGCGCCGTCATGGACACGCGAAAAATGATGCTGCTCAAGTAAGCCGCGAGTCTCCGCTTTACCTGGCGCGCTCCACGACCTAGATTCTCGCTATGACGTCCCGCATCGCCCTGGCCGCCGTGACCCTGTGCGCGTGTGTGCTGCTCCCCGTCCCTTCCCATGCTTTTGATGAATATGTCGGCAAGGAGCGCATCGGCGCGCGCGCGGGCGGCGCCATCACTTCGGACGGTTTCAGCGATGCGTACGGCAACGGCTGGGATTTCACCCTCTACTTCAACGAACGCATCACCCATCATTTTCTCGTCGACCTGCGCCTGGGCGCGCTGTCCATGGGCGAGCTCCAGCTGAAGAGTCTCGACAACGGGATCGTGCTGCCCTCCGGGACGGTGGAGATGCGCATCCTCAGTCTCACGATCGGACCGTCGGTCGGGACCGCCATCGGCGGGGGATTCTCTGTCGACGCCAGCGCGGGCGCCGGCGTCTACTCGGTGAGCATGGTCTTCAACGGCGGGATCAACAATCAACTCACCGGTTACGACACGAGCCAGCAGAAGTTCGGCTTCAACGGCGGGGTGGGATTGTCAAGGCGGCTCAGCACCAACTGGAGCATCGAAGCAAACTCGTCCGCGCACTATTTCCTCATCGACAAGAACACCAATGACATCTACTTCGCCTTCACCAACGGCGCCGACGCGCCCCTCATCCTGACCGCCTCGCTGGGAGCAGTCATAGATCTCCGCTAGCTCGCGATTCTAGTGTGACGTGGTATCGGGAGGCGCGGCACTCTGCGAGCGCGTGGCGATCTCGAGCTTGCGCACGGCTTCGGCCGCCTGCGGATCGTCGGGCGCCAGCTCGGCGTAACGGCGCATCGCCTCGAGTGCCGGAGCGGGCTGGCGCAGCGACGCGTAGGCCATGGCGAGATTCTTGTAGCCCTGTGCGTAGTCCGGGAACCGCTGCGTGGTTTCCTTGAACACGTTGATCGCCTCATCCATGCGCCCCGCCTCGGCGTAGCTGGCGCCGAGATTGTTGTACGCACGGCGGTAGGTCGGCTCCTGCGCGATCGCCTTCTTGAATTCCACGATCGCTTCGTCGCCGTGGCCGAGCTCGCGCAGCGTGATGCCGAGATTGTTGTACGCCTCCACCATCCACGGGTCGAGCTCGACCGAGCGCCGGTACTCCTTCACAGCCTGTTCGCGCAGACTCAGCCGGCGCATGCACTGCGCCAGGTTGTAGTGAGCGCCGGGCTGCTTGTCGTCGATCTTGAGCGCGTGCTGGTAGTCTTCCAGCGCTTTCAGCTGATTGCTCGATTCCTTGTACACAATGGCGCGCTGCAGGTATCCCTCCGCGACATTGGGATAGAGCGCGATGGCCGCGTCGGCTTCACGCAGCGCGGGCGGAAAGCTGCGCAGCTCGGAGAGGCGCCGCGCCCGATGGATGCGGTCGCCGAATTCGATCAGCTTCGGGTCGTCGGCGAAGAGCGCCGGCGAGGTGGCCACGAGCAGCGCCAACACCGCGGCGGCAGCGGCGGCTCCGGAGCGCAGCGAATGCACGCGTCCGGGAATGGTGACGAGCGCATGCCCGGCAAACAGGCACAGTATGGGAACCGCCTGGGCGCGGTAGCGTCCCGTCACAAAGAACAGCGCGATGGATGCGCCGTAGACAAGCACGTAGCCCGCGAGCAGGCCGCGGTTGCGCCCGGCGCGCCAGGAAAGAATGAGGCCGAGTATCGCGAGCGTAACCACCGGCCACATGCGCACGAACAACGCGCGCAAAAACGAGAATTCGCGCTCGATGATGTAGAAACTTTCGATCTGCGGCACTTCGTAGCCGTTGAAGAAGAGCGCGTACTTTTTGGCGAGCAGTCCCGCGGCACGCGCGGGCTGCGCCCGCATGTCCTCGAGCGTGCGTTTCACCCAGTACTGCGATACTTCGGCGGGGCTCAGCTCCCGGCCGGTCTTGCGCTCGAGGTAACGCTGCGTGGTGAAGTCGTCGTAGATGTCGACTTCGGCGATGGGCTCGAAGCGCCCCGTCGCCGTGCGGCTGTTGCCGATGTAGAAATTGACGCCGGCGTTGGATGTGACGGGCAGGAAAACGTGGCTCACGACCGCGTTGTGAATCATGGCGGGCAACAACATCAGCACCAGCGCGCCGGCATACGCGAGCGACAGCGAGCGCCGTCGTACTCCCGCGTTCCGCCACACCCACACCAGTGCGAAGATCGCGAAAATCAGAATGCTCGCTCTCGCCAACGCGGAAAGTCCCAGCGCGGCGCCCGCCAGCGCATAACGCGTCCAGCGCGAGTCGTCCTTCGCGGTGATCAGCAGCCACAACGCAAAGCAGTTGAGAAGCGAGCCCAGCCATTCCATGAGGAGCTCGGTCTCGAAGAATGTCACCGAGCCGCACAAGACGAGGAGGATCACGCCGGCCAGAGCGGCGGACGGACGAAACACGCGCCGCCCGATCAGGAACGTGAGCATCACCGTGGTGGCGCCGCCGGCGGCCTGGATGATGCGCACCAGCGTGAAGTCACGGCCAAAGAGCGAATAGATCAGCCCGAGGAAGTACGGATACAACGGCCCCATGAAGAAGGCCTGGTGGCGCATGAGGTTCCCGGCCGCGATCTGCTGCGCCATCTGGTCGTAGTCGCGCGCGTCCATGATGGGCACCTTGATGTAGAGCGCGTCGCGCGTCTGCAGCACGAACACGAGCTTCAGCACGAACGCGACCACCAGGATGACCAGGGGCCAGCGCTTGCCGTGGGAGAGAGCGTTGTCGAGGCGCGTGAGCGTGTCTTCGATGCGCGCGCGCAGTCCGGGCGAGGAGTCCATTACGTCGGCAAACTAACTGATGCGTTCCGGCCGGGCAAGCAAATCCCCTTGACCCGTCGTGGCTAAGTGCCTAGTCTGCTCGCGATTCCGGCCGCCAGGCCGTTCGATCCGCTACTTATTCCGGGAGATCTCCATGACACTGCGCGATGAGCTGCTTCAACATCTGCTTGCCCATTCCTTCCGAACGGGAGACTTCACCCTCGCGTCGGGAAAGAAGAGCAACTACTACATCAACGGAAAAGCAACCACGCTGGACGCGCGCGGCGCGTATCTGCTCGGCCGCATGTTTCTCGCCATGCTGGCCAACGACGTGCCCGATGCGGTGGGCGGACTCACCCTCGGCGCGGATCCGATCATCGGCGCCATGTTGTCGCTCGCGGGGCTCGAGGATCTGCCGCTACGGGGATTCATCGTGCGCAAGGAGGCGAAGGATCACGGCACGAAGTCGCTTGTCGAGGGCGAGCTCAAGGCCGGCGACCACGTCGTGATCATCGAGGACGTGGTAACGACGGGCGGCTCATCGCTGCAGGCAATCGCGGCGGTGAAAGCGATCGGCTGCGATGTGCGCCGTGTCTTCGCGATGGTTGATCGCGACCAGGGCGGCCGCGAAGCGCTCGCCGCGGAAGGCTGTCGCCTGGAATCGATCTTCACGGCGAAAGAGCTCCTGGCAGCAGCGAAGTAGTTAGAGCGGGTCCACCTTGGTGGGCGGTCGCATGTCCCTCCTCGCTCCTGCAGTTCGCGCGCAATCTCAATTTTGAAATTGGTACGCGCTCATGATCCAGTAGCGCCGACGCTACGCGTCGCCGCTACTGGACAGGTGAGTCGCTTCGGAAAATACGCAACGCTTTCTGACTCTTGGTCTGCTTCGCCACCATCGCGCATTCACACCCGCTCGGTGTCGATGGCTGCCTTGCGTTTGCGTCGCGCGAGCCGGGCGAGCGCGACTCACA
>DATEHD010000219.1:0-2572 GCA_035279765.1 Candidatus Krumholzibacteriia bacterium
GGGAAGAAGCTGCGCGCGCCGCGCAAGACCACGTTCACGAAAGACGACGTCCGCCGCCACGCACTGCGCTGCCTCGCCGTGCTGGCCGATCTCTCTCCCGCCGAGCGCCGTCGCGTGCTCGCGCACGCCGTAAAGGTCAACGCCCTATGAGCGACGAAGTGCCGCAAGGCTACACGCGAATCGACAACTGGCCCTGCAAGAAGTGCGATTCGCCCAACGTCGCCGAGCGCTGCGACGAGTCCAGCGATGGCGCCTACGAGGACTACCACTTCATCTGCCTCGACTGTAAGCACTCGTGGTGGGAGGAGTCGAGCGATTACTAGTAGTCTCTCGTCGCCGAGGCGCCTAGTCGGTACGCCTCGGCGATGAGATCGCTCGGCTCGGCGCCCTGCTCAACGCGCCATTCGAAATCATCGTACGCGCCGTCCCACTCCGCTTGATCGTCGCGCGGCAACTGCTCGTACGTCTCCTGCGTCAGGATCCGCTCCGTTACGAGATAGCAGTAGATGATCACGTCGCGGATCTCGGCCTCGGCGAGCATCCGGAGCGTCAGCTCCAGCACTTCATGCGCGAAGCGTTCCTGCTCGCGCGCCAGCCGCCGCGCGTACTTCCCTCGGACGCCGCCGCTGAAGTCGATCTCCTCCGGCATGTCGTCGTCGCTCATCGCCGCATCCGCTGATGCGCGTCAAGCGCTTGGTAGTAGAAGCGATGCAGGAACGGCAGCGACAGATCGCCCTTCATCATCCACAGCCACAGCGCGCGCCCGCTCCGCCCGTTGCCGTCCATGAACGGGTGGATCGACTCGTACGCGCAGTGCGCGCCGTACGGCATGTAGAGCCCCGCGTTGCAGTCGGCGAGCAACCCCTCCAGATGGCGCACGATCTCCGGCCCTCCCGGCGGCGGGCGGTATGTGCCGACGGTGACGTCCATCCCCTGCCACTGCCGCAGCTCTGGCTCACCCTGCACCACGGTACGCACGAAGTGCGCGAGGTCGGCGATGGTGATCGCCTTGAGATCGAGGAACATCTCGTGCGCGTCCAACTCCGCCGACGTCGGCTCGCGCCGAATCCCTTCGATGCGATTCGAATCGAGCACGAAGTCGTACAGGAGATCCGGCGAGACGATGGGCATCTTTCTACCGGGGTAAGGCTGCCCGCAGGCCCCACAGTGTGTAGATGACGTAAAAGATCAGTCCGATGATAATGAGTCCGCGCGCCAAACGGTTGAACGGTTCGCCGAGCGGCAGGAACGACAACAGCCACCAGAGGATGCCCGCCACGACGACGGCGATGAGCAACATGATGAAGATCGTCACAGCTCCTCCTTGCGCAGGATCCGGAGCGCGTCGGGCCCGATGCGTTCGACCCAGCCACGGCGGATCGCGTATTCGTGTAGGACGTCATCCGTGCCGATGAGATAGGTCTCACCGACGGCCTCAACGAGCAAGCGAAACGCAACCTGCGCGCCGCTCGCCTTGCCGACTTCTGTTTTCGCTTCCCACCACAGCGCGCAGTTCCGCATCGGATTGTAGTACCGCCGATCCGGGATGCCGGGACTCTGCATCGTGTTCCGGGGCTGCGAGAAGCGCACGGTGGTGAAGCCGAGCGACTGCATGAAGCGGTCGCCCGCCGTCTCCACCGTCTTCTCGTCGCGCCAATCAGTGCGCACGGGGTTCGAAGAGGTCAGGCTCATCGATCTCCTCCTTCGGCTCTTGCTCCCGGGCGGCTTCGATCTTCGCCCACGTCTCGACGCGCCAGCTCGACGAGTGCGAGCGTCCGTGCAGCGCGCCGCCGCAGGCGCAGGTACAGTGCGGGTGCTTCGCGTGCTCGCAGGCGTCGGCGTTGCGATTAAACAGGCCGCGATTCATCGGGCGTCTCCGGCTTGGGGAGCGACATGCGCAGCTCGGCGAGGAGCATGCGTTCACGCACAGCGGTGTGCGCGGCGAGGGCTTGGCGCAACGTGAGCGCCCAGCGCTTCCATTCGAAGAAGTGGCGCGAGTTCTGTTCAAAGACGTCGGCCATCTCCATCAGCTCGGGCTCGGGAAACGGGGCGTAGTCCACCGTCTCCAGCTCGCGCTCTAACTGGCGTTCGATACTCATTATCGGCGCCTCCGATAACTGTTCCGAATTTCAAGAGGAAATTTGGATGAGTAGATCATGATCCCGGCATCCCGTCACTGGGGTGGTCGTGGCTGTGAGCGGTTGGCCGTCGTTGTTCAGCCCCTACACGCAGTAGCTGGTCAAGCCCGTGGCGCCTTCGGGGGAAGAACCGTCCGACGTGGAACGCCGTACCTCCAACGAGAACCTGTGACGACCAGGTCGGGCCGTGCCGTTGCCTGGATTTGATTGGTTCAGCTCTCGCGGGAGTCATCCCGTTGCTTGTGCCGCATGCCGCTGTCATGCGCTCCGGTGGTACGGTGTCAGAAGTCCGGAGTCTCGCGTTGCACCCACGCTGGGCAGTGCTGCTCATCCGGCGGGATCGCGATGTTGAGGCAGTCCGATCTGGCGAGGCGCGACGCGCGAAGCTCGGCCAGCTCACGGGCCTTCAACTGTCGGCGAAGTTCGGCGAGGAT
>DATEHD010000220.1:0-5947 GCA_035279765.1 Candidatus Krumholzibacteriia bacterium
TCTCGACGCACTTGTGGATGCGACCAAACCCGCCGGCGTGTTCGAGCGCAGCGACACCTCCTCGCGCGTTCGCGAAGGCCTCAGCGCCGCGAGCGGCGTCATTCACGGAAGCGTTCCGCCGGCCACCGAGATCCTGGAGAACAACATTCGATTTCATGTCAGTGTGGAGACGGGGCAGAAGACCGGCTTCTATCTTGACCAGCGCGACAATCGTGCAGCGGTGGCGGAATTCGCGAAGGATGGCACCATGCTCGACGCGTTCTGTCACACGGGTGCCTTTGCCGCATACGCGGCGCGAGCGGGTGCGCGAACGGTGACGCTGCTCGATTCCTCCGCCACATCGCTCGCCAGCGCGAGGACAAACATGGAGCTCAATGCCAACGCCGGTTGCACGGTGGACTTCGTGCAGGATGACGTGGGCGATTGCCTGCGCAAGTTCCGCGACGATGGCCGCCGCTTCGACCTGGTCGTGCTGGATCCGCCGCGCTTTGCCACCAACCGCCACCAGCTCGACAACGCGCTGCGCGCATACAAGGATATCAACCGCGTGGCGCTCGAAGTGCTGGCGCCCGGCGGCACACTCGCCACCTTTTCGTGCAGCCAGGCCGTGGACGCCGCGTCGTTCACGATGGCCGTGGCGTGGGCCGGCCTCGATGCGGGCCGCGAGCTCCAGATCATCCACAGAATGGGGCAGGGTCTCGACCATCCGGTGCTCGCCTCGTTCCCCGAGTCCGAATACCTCAAGGGCCTCGCCTGCCGCGTGGCGTGACCCGTTCGGCGCCTCCGTATGCCATCATCGTCCGTTTCCGGATATCGTGAATCGGTGCACAATGTAAATTACCCGGTTGACGTCGCTGCGGGTGCCTCGTAGGCTGAAGGGAGTTTCCCCCCCTGAAGGAGTTGATCCGCATGACGACGATGACCACCGTTCGCGACATTCTGGATCGAAAGGGCCGCCAGGTTTTCAGCGTGACTCCCGGCGACTCTGTCTACCACGCACTGGAACTCATGTCCGACCAGCACATCGGCGCACTCATGGTAGTCGAAGACAACCAGCTTGTCGGTGTTGTGTCCGAGCGCGATTACGCGCGCAAGATTGCGCTCAAGGGACGCGCATCGCGCGACACACGCGTGAGCGACATCATGACCAAGAGTGTGTTCTGCATCCGCCCGGGCGCGCGCATCGAGGACTGCATGGCGCTGATGACGGAGAAGAGCGTCCGTCATCTTCCCGTGATGGACGATGACCGCCTCGACGGCGTCATCTCCATCGGTGACGTGGTGAAGGCCACCATCACGCACCAGGAATTCATCATCGAGCAGCTCGAGCACTTCATCTCCGGCCGCTAGCGTCGCCAAGGAAGTCGTTGCCACTCCCGGCGCGGGTGGATAGCATGCTGCTGTCCCCCTTGCAAGGAGTGCGCGATGTCCCATAACCGTCTGATTGCGATCGCCGCGCTGATCGTGGTGGTCGTGTCACTCCCGTTCTACGGCCGCGGCTGGAATCTCTTCATGCATATCTTCGGTGCTGTGCTGTTCCTCGGGAACATGATCGTGACGGCGGCATGGATGAGTCTCGCGCGGCGCTCGCGCAACGCCGAGGCGTTGCGGCTCGGTGTGCAGGGCGTCAACTTCACCGACGCCATCTTCACCACCCCCGGGGCGCTCCTTCTCCTCATCAATGGCGGTATTCTTTCCGCGCCGTATTTCAAGACCAACTGGCACTGGCTCGCGGCCGGGATCGCGCTCTTCATTCTTTCGGGAGCCGTCTGGGGCATGACGTTGGTCCCCGCGCAGAAGAAACTGGCGCAGGCCATGAGCCGCATGCCCGCGGGCGGTCCGATTCCGGCGGAATGCGACGCGCTCATGGCGAAATGGTTTCGCTTCGGCGGCATCGCCACCCTTCTTCCCCTCATCGCGCTCGCGTTGATGGTGTTCAAACCGGTGTTTTGATGTCACACCCCGTGCACCCTGGATTGAAGACGCGCGCAACCATCGCGTTCGCGCTGCTCCTCGCGTTCGTCGCCGCATGCGGCGGCGACAGCGGCACCACACCGCCGCCCCCGCCGCCGGCGATACCCAACCTGCACGGCATTGGATCGTGGCCCTTCCTGGGCGAGTTTGATCTGTTCGCGGTGGGGGATGCGGGGACAATTCTCCACTACCAGGGAGCCCAGCTGCACACGATGGCAAGCCACACCACGCAGAACCTGCGCGACGTGACGGGAATCAACTCATCCACCGCATTCGCGGTGGGCGATGGCGGCACCATTCTGCGCTGGAACGGAACGCTGTGGACCGGGGAGACCAGCCACACGAAGCAGAACCTGCGCTCGGTCTGGGGCAGCACCACCGACAACCTGATCGCTGTCGGCAACTCCGGGATCACGCTGTCGAGGAGCGGTGCGGTATGGAACATCGATGCCAGCCCGACCACGAGCAATCTCAACGGCGTTTACGCTCTTTCCGACGGCGAAGCGTACGCGGTGGGCGATGACGGCGCCGTGACGCACCGCGTGGGTGGCGTGTGGAGCGTGGTCACGCCGTTTACAACCTCGAGACTGCGGTCGGTGTGGGCCGACAAGCCGCGCGACTGGTTCGTGGTGGGCGACAACGGTGAGATATGGCAGGAGCGCGGTGCGGGCTGGACCCAGATGGTGTCGCCGCGCACCGACGACTTCTACAGCATCGCGGGCAGCGACAGCGCGTTCGTGTGGGCGGCAGGCGACGCGGACTCGATTCTGTTTTACGACGGCTTCGACTGGCGTCCCATCGCACCCCGCCATGCCAGCCGGCTGGAGGCCATCTGGGCCACTGTCTGTGACCTGCCGCCGTCCCCGGGCCCGGCGCCCGCGGCGGGTTTCCATTGCTCCAACACGTACTTCGCCGGAACCAGCTCGGTGGTAACGCGTTTCACCCTTCTGGGCAGCTACGAAGTCCTGAACGACCCGCGCTGATCCCTCCCCTTGTTGAAGGGAGACCCGTGACCTATACTTTTACAGGCCCGGAAGTGATCCCGGCCCTCCAAAGTCCTGAACGCACCCCCGGAAGCGAGCGTCCATGTCCTCCATTCGACAGGTTTTCATCGCGCTCCTCGTGCTTTCGCTGGCGGCCCTGGGCTGCAGCAACGATCCGACGACACCTCCTGGCGGCGCCACCACGGGCAGCGCGGACGTGTCCTTCGGATTCACGGTCAACGGTGTCCCGCTCACGCTCAACATGATGAACTACACCACGCCGGCCGGAACGCTTTACAGCGTGAAGACGCTGCGCTTCATCATCTCGAATCTGCGTCTCCATGAAGACACGGGCGGCTCCGTGCTGATCAAGTCGGCGCACTACTACGATCTCGGCGACGCCACCACGCAGACGATTCACGTGAACAATCTGCCGCACGCCAACTACACGAGCGTGTCGTTCACGTTCGGCCTGGACGATGCGCACAACAAGGCGAACGCGTACCCGTCGATTCCGGCCATCATGAACTGGCCGCCACAAGCGGGGGCGGACTTCGGCTACCACTACATGCAGCTCGAGGGCAACTACGAGACCGATCCGGGCACGCACGCCACCGCCGGATACACCACTCACACCGGTCCGGCATACGAGAACGGGACTGCGTACGATTTTTCGTTCCCGGTTTCGTCTTCGTTCACGCCCGCGCACATTCACGAAGGCGGTGTCGGCAAGCTCGACATCACCTTCGATCTCAACGGCTGGTACATGGATCACACGCCCGCCGACGGCGTCGACACGTCGTACGATTTCAAAACGCTGGGCGACCAGCAGATCATGGGCAACGTGGCGGCTCAGACGAAGCTCCAGACCAACGGCCCGGGTTGCTTCAGCGCGACGCTCACCGCCACCGGCGGCCACGATCACTAGCACGTGCCGCATGCGCACGTCCGCGCACGCTGTACCGAGCTTCGTCATGAAGTTGCATCTACTGACGCTCTGTCTGGCGGCCACGGTGCTATTGGCCGCCTGCTCCAAGGATGACAACACGGTGACTCCGCCTCCGCCGGTCGGGGACTGTGCTGCGCCCACTCCGCTCAAGATCACGGTGCCGGTCGGGTTTCCGGAAATGACACAGCCCGCGGACAATCCGATGACCGTGGAAGGCGTCGAGCTGGGGCGCCTGCTCTTCTACGACCCCATTCTTTCCGGTGACAGCACGCAGGCGTGCGGCAGCTGCCACCTGCAGGGCCTCGGCTTCAGCGATTCGCGCAAGTTCAGCGAGGGAATCCGCGGCACGTTCGGCAATCGTCATGCGCCGACCCTTGTGAACCCCTCCTACATGGGCGACTCCTTCTGGGACGGCCGCGTCCACAGCCTGGAGGAACAGGCCACCAAGCCGGTGCCGAACGAAATAGAAATGGATCTGCCATGGACGACGGCGATCCAACGGCTCGAGAAATCCCGCACGTACCCCGACAAGTTCTGCGCCGCTTTCGGCGACAAGCGCATCACCATGAATCGCGTGGTGAAGGCCATTGCACAGTTCGAGCGCACGTTTGTCTCATTCAATGCGAAGTATGATCGCGTGAAGCGCGGGGAGGACACGTTCACCCCCGAAGAAGCGGCCGGCGAGCGCATTTTCAACACCGAGCGCGGCGATTGCTTCCACTGCCACCAGGCGCCGCTGTTCACCACCAATACCTTCCACAACACAGGACTCGATTCGGTGGTCGTGGATCGCGGCCGATACGATGTCACCGGCAATCCGGCCGACATGGGCAAGTTCAAGGCGCCGTCGTTGCGCAATTGCGTGGACAGGTTTGTATTCGAACACGACAGCCGCTTTTCACTGCGCGAAGCGGTGGAGCACTACAATCATTTCTACGACGGACCCGACGTGGACCCCTTGATCCGCGTACGCTTGACGCGCAAGCCGATGCGCGAAGGCGAGATCGACACCCTGATGACATTCCTCGGCACGCTGTCGGATCCCGCGTATCTCACCAACCCGGACCTCAGGAATCCGTACCAACAGTGAACCACGCTTGTTCCGGCAGAATCTTTTCCGTCGCGCTGGCGGCGGCGATGCTTACCGCGGTGTCAGCCCCGCTGCGCGCGCAATCACTGCACACCGACAGCCTGGCCGCTCCCGTGGACACCACGCTCCATGCGCGCCCGGACGGAACGACGCCGGCGCCACATGCCGACGCGTTGTCGCAGGTGGTGGGATTGGAAGAGCAGCGGCGCAAGGCCATGGTCGCCGCGGACGTGAAGACGCTCGATGCCCTCATCGCCCCGGACGCCACCTACGTGCATTCCACGGGCATCATGCAGAACCGTGACGAGCTCTTGCGGCTGCTCGCCAACAAGACCATCTCGTACATTTCATTCGACGTGGAGAAGACATCGTACCGGGTTTACGGCGGTACCGTCGTGGGCACCGGCGTCCAGAGAATCAAGGTGATGCAGGGAAGCAAGTCGCGCGTGATCCGCAGCCGCTACACGGTTGTGTACGCCGAGCGCAATGGTGCCGAGCAGCTCATCGCCTACCAGTCGACACCACTGCCCGAGATCACCACCGGCGTCACGACGAAGAAATAACCACCATCCGCGGCTTGCCCGGCCCGCGCGGGGCGCTTAAGATTGGCCGACATTCCAACCTATTCATCAGGAGACCCATATGGTTCAAACCCCGTCCATGATGCTCCCGCTCGGGACCCAGGCACCTGATTTTTCCCTGCTCGACCCGGTTACGGGAAAGAAGCGTTCGCTCTCGGAGTTCAACGCGAACGCCACCGTGATCATGTTCATCTGTAACCACTGTCCGTTCGTAATCCATGTCCGCGACGAGCTGACACGGCTCGCGCGCGACTATGCGGCCAGGGGCGTCGCCTTCATCGCCATCAATTCAAACAGCGTGGAATCGCACCCGCAGGACGGCCCGGAGCACATGGCCGCGCTCGTGCGCGAGACGGGATGGACGTTCCCG
>DATEHD010000221.1:0-2602 GCA_035279765.1 Candidatus Krumholzibacteriia bacterium
GATCATTGGCGTAGAAAGGGATGCGGGAGTATAGCAACGTCTGCTATCTTTACTCCTCCTTTTTCGGAGAAACAATGATACCGCTCGAAATTGTCTGGGAAGGCGAAAGCCACAAATTCAACCTCGAGGACGGCACGCACACGGTGGGCCGCTCCAGCGACAACGACGTGCAGGTCGCGATGGCACGCGTGAGCAAGGTCCACGCGGAGCTCAAGATCGATGGCGAGCGCATCATGGTGCGCGACCTCGGGAGCCGCAACGGCACCGAGCTCAACGGCAAGCCCGTGGGCGACGCATGGGTTGAGGTGCCGATGGGCTCGCTGGTGAGTTTTGCGGGCGCGCTTATGCGCCGCGGCTCTCCCGCCACGACGGCCGCGCACCGCCTGCTCGGCGATCATCAAGTCTCGGCCAGCCTCCGTTACAACATGAGCCAGGGCTATTCCAACGCGGCGCGTTCGCGCCTCATGGATCGCAGCTCCGAGCTCTTCGAATTGCTCGCGTCATCCGACGATCAGAACGCGATCGAAACCGCCGCCTGCGCGTTTGTCGCGCAGACCGTGCCGGCGGAACGCGTCGTGATGCTCGCCGACTCCGGCGAAGCGACGAGTGTCGAAGCCAGCGCGCGCTGGACCAAGACCGTGGGGAATCCGGACGCACCGCTGCAGCTCAGCTCCACCATCGTGGGCAGCGTATTGCGCGAACGCGATTCCGTGCTCGTGGCGAATCCGCTCGAAGATCCTCGCTTCGGCGGGCAGCAGAGCATCATGGCGTTGTCGCTGCGCTCGGCGATGGCGGCACCGCTCTTCGACAACCAGCGCGTGCGCGGCATCATCTACGTCGACACAACCGATCCCAAGGTGCGCTACACGCAGGCGGACCTGGAAGTGCTCACCGCCACCGCCAACGCTGTCGCGGTAAAATTGCGCAACCTCTCGCTCGAAGAAGAAATCGGAACTGCTGCGCGCATTCAGCGCGCCATGCTGCCCTCGGGTGTTTACGCGCCGGAAGGCTATGAAGTCGACGCGCACCAGATCATGTGCCGCGCGGTGGGTGGAGATTTGTACTTCGTGGGACTGCGCCCGAACGGCAAGGCGCTCATCGCTCTCGGTGATGTGACGGGGAAGGGCATGCCGGCCGCGCTCGCCATGAGTGCCTCCATTGTCAGCATTGGCCTCCTGGCGGATATCGACAGCGATCTACTCACGGTCGCGCAGCGCCTGCACCGGCAGTTGTTCCGCTCGCTCTCGCGCGAGCAGTTCATCACGCTGTTTCTGGGCGAGCTCGACTTGAAGAGCGGGCGGCTGGCATACATCAATGCCGGTCACGAGCCGCCGATCGTGGTGCACAAGGACGGCAGCATGACGATGGTTCAATCCACCACCATGCCGTTCGCCATGATCGAAGAGATTCCACTCGACGTGAACGAGATGACCATCCATCCGGGCGACACGATGGCGATTTTCAGCGACGGAATCCCCGAGGCGACCACCAGCGGCGACAAGTTCCTCGGCCTTGCCGGGGTGAAAGAGATTCTCGTCACCCACCGCGAGGATTCGTTGCCGTCGATCCGCGATCGCATCGTGAAGATCGTCGAAGACTTCCTGGCCGGTGGCCCCGCCTCCGACGACGTAACACTCGTCATGCTGCGCCGCCCGGTCTCGAGCGCGCCCAGCACCTCGACCGGCCCCATCACGGCGGTCCCGGGAGCCTAGCGCCGCGGCATACCGACGGCTGTCGGAGACGGGCGTTGCATCTTGCGCCCCGCGGTTAACGACCTTATAGAATAGTTCAGCAGTGCACTCAGCCGACCGCTGGAAGGTCGGAGTATGAGTCGCATTCCCGTCGGTACCGTTCTCCTTCTTCTCTCGATTGTCGTGGTAGCGCCTGCGGCGGCGCAGGTTGCGTACTTTCAGGCCTACACGGATCCCGCGCTCCAGGAAAATGTCTACCACTGCGGCGCGAGTGGAACCACGGCGCAGGTCTTCATCGTGCTTGGTAACGCCAACGTGCGGGTATCCGCCGTCGATTTTCACGTCGACTATCCACCGGGGATGGTCTGGCTCACCGACCTCCCACCCGACGACAATTATACCGGCACCGAATGGGCGACGATCGGTCAGTCACCGACCGGAATCGCCATCGCGTGGGCCAATTGCTGCATGACGGACGGAAACCAGGGGCCGTTCGTGGTCATGCGCGCGCTGGTCTACTGGCCCGGTCCACAGTGCCCTTGCTCGGGGTTCACCGTGGGTGGATACGCGGCCCTCGGCAAGACGCAGCCCTCCTACATACGTGATGAAGACTTCGCCGAATTCAGCGCGGTCGGACGTACTTCGTACCGCTCCAACTGCGAAACCGCCGTGGAGCCCTCCACGTGGGGAAGGGTCAAGTCGTTGTATCGCTAACGCAGCATGCACGGGAAAGAAAAACGGCGCGTGCGAGCATCCACCTCGTACGTGCCGTTCGCTTTTTCGCCGCCGCAAATACGCGGCGAAAGGGGCTAAAACCAGAATCTCGCGCCGATCGCTCCTTCCAGATCGAAGTCTGAATCCGGGGTCAGATCCAGAATCGGAACGATTTCCGCGAAAATATCGAATGGATA
>DATEHD010000222.1:0-2643 GCA_035279765.1 Candidatus Krumholzibacteriia bacterium
TCCTTGCCGTGTTGCTGGCGCTGGTGCTGGCCGGGTGCGGCTACGGCACCAGCACGCGCACGGCCAAGGATATCAAGACCATCTACGTTCCGTTCTTCGAGAACAAGACCTCGGAGCCGAACCTGGAAATCAAGGTCACCGAACAGATCATCCAGAATCTCGTCACCGACAACACGCTCAAGGTGGTCGCCGAGAACGGCGCCGACGCCGTTCTTGACGGCCAGATCACGAATTTCAAGAACCAGCCCTTTTCGTTCAACAAGGACCTGAACGCCGAGGAATATCACGTGGTGATCACGGTGGTGTGCACGCTCTTCAACCGGCGCACCAATGAGCCCATCTGGAAGGACCGCAATTTCGTCGGCGACGGCTCTTATTTCGTGGAACAGGTCCAGGGCGGCCGCACCTACGAGGACGCCGTGCAGGAGTCGCTCAAGGAGATCACGGACCGCATCTTGAACCTGACGGTGCAGGACTGGTAGCGATGGGAAAACAGGCCGAGACGTACAAGAAGCTCTTCGAGGACGTGCGCGCGGGCCGCGTGCGTCCGCTGTATTTCCTCCACGGTCCCGAGGAGTACATGAAGCGCGAGTTTCTCCGTGAGCTCTCCAAAGCGGTCCTCCCGGCGGGCGATCGCACGTTCAACCTCGACATTCTCTACGGCGGCGAATTCGAGGCTCCGGCGTTCGACGAGCGCGTGCAGGCGTTCCCCCTGTTTGCACAGAAGCGCCTCCTGGTGTTGCGCGATTTCGACGCGCTGTCGACCTCGGAGCGCGAGCATGTGATAGAACGCGCGAGCCAGCTTCCGGACGGACTGGTTCTGGTCGTGGAGTCGGCGGTCGAAAAGCTCGAAACGGTCGCCCACAAGAGGCTCGCGGAGCTGGCATCACGCAATGGTGTCGCGGTGCAATGCGCACCGCTGGATGAATCCGAGACGCTCGAGCGCGTGCTGGCGCGTTTTCGGCGCGAGGAATACAAGATCGATCCGGATGCGCTCGATCTGCTCATCGAGTCGGTGGGCACCGCGCTGATCGATCTCTCGAACGAAGTCGACAAGATCCTCCTCGCCGCGGGCGATTCCAGGCACGTGACGCGCGAGCTCGTCGAAGCGGTGGTGGGGAAGTACCGCACGGTGACGTTGTTCTCCGTGCTGGACGCGGCCGGCAGCTCGGCCCCGGGCACCCTGCTGCCGCGTCTGGCCACGCTGCTCGAATCCGGCGAAGAGCCCGTGTTCATCGTGGCCATGCTGCTGCGGCGCGTGGTGTCGCTCATGGAAGTGCAACGCGTTCTCGCCGAGCGCGGCCGTGCCGTGTCCAATGACCGAGCTCTCGCGGATGCCATTGCGGCCACGCCGAGCCCGTTCTTTGCCGGCAAGCTGCGCGAGCAGGCGACACGCATCCGCCCCGCCATGCTCGAGTCTCTGCTGGCCAATCTGCGCTGGGCGGACCTGCGGCTGAAGACGACCTCGCTCGATGCGCGCGCCGTCATCGAGGAAGCACTGCTCGCGGCGCACGCGGGGAAAACGCTTGCCACTCCGCCGCTTCCGGCCTAGATTCACAGGCCAACGCACGCGGATGGGGAGGTGCGCAGGATCCTCCGTTCCGCCCATCCCTGGAGGTGCCCATGGAAGGCGAACTGCGAATCAATGCGCGGGGACTTTCGGTCCCCGGTCCTCGTCTGATGGTACAGTCCGCGCTCGAAAAGGGCCGTCCGTCGGTGGTGCGTGTGGTGGTCAGCTCCGATGAAGGCGCGCGCGACGTCAGCGGCTATCTGACCGGCGAAGGCGCATCCGTCGAGATCGACCAGGTCGGCGCGGAGTTTCACGTCATCGCGCAGTTCGCGCGCGGCTGACACAATCCAATCCAAGCGAAAGATTTCCGCCCCATGGCGAAGTATCCCCACAGCGAGATTGAAAAGAAGTGGCAGGAGCGGTGGGCGAGAGACGGCCTCATGCGCTGCGATCTCTCGCGCACGAAAGAGAAATTCTACTGCCTGATGATGTTCCCGTACCCGTCGGGCGAGCTGCACGTCGGGCACGGACGCAACTACATCATCGGCGACGCGCTGGCGCGCTTCAAGAAGATGGCCGGTTACGAAGTCCTCGCCCCCATGGGCTGGGACGCATTCGGCCTTCCCGCCGAGAACGCTGCCATCCAGCGCGACATTCATCCCGCCCAGTGGACGCGCGACAACATTGCGCGCATGAAGCAGCAGTTCTACCACTGGGGCATCGTCTACGACTGGGACCGCGAGGTCACCTCGTGCGAGCCGGAATACTACAAATGGACGCAGTGGCTCTTCCTGCAGTTGTTCAAGGCCGGGCTGGCGTACCGTAAAGCGGCGTCGGTCAACTGGTGCCCGAAGGACAAGACCGTGCTCGCCAACGAGCAGGTGGTCGACGGCGTGTGCGAACGCTGCGGCACGCCGATCGAAGAGCGCCACCTCGAGCAGTGGTTTTTCAAGATCACCGCGTACGCCGACGAGCTGCTCAAAGGCCTCGACACCTTGACGGAATGGCCCGAGAAGGTCGTCGTCATGCAGCGGAACTGGATTGGCCGCTCCGAGGGCGCGCGGATCGCATTTCCGGTGGCGCGCTCGGACCAGAAGATTGAAATCTTCACGACCCGCATCGATACGATCTTC
>DATEHD010000223.1:0-9612 GCA_035279765.1 Candidatus Krumholzibacteriia bacterium
TAGACGCTCTGCTTGAGCTCGCGCTTGTCGATGCCGACACCCGACACGGCATTGGCCTGCGGGTCCATGTCGACAAGCAGCGTTCTGCGTTCCGCCGCAGCGATGCTCGCGGAAAGATTGACGGCCGTGGTTGTCTTCCCCACGCCGCCCTTCTGATTTGCAATCGCGATGATTCGCGCCATGGCGCCTCCCAGTCAGGCCTATGGTGACGGGCAGCTCATGCTGCAGTTCGGCGTTGTCGTCAACGGGTTGGAGTTGAGCCAGGGGCATGATTTCACACGCGTGTACACCGTGCTCTGGTCGTTCTTGTCGTGGATACCCACGTCAATGGTCGACTGGTGGCTGGACGCCGCGCCCCAGAAGTTGCACGTCGCGTCGAGCTCGGGGAAGTTCACGACACCGGTGCTGTTGGGATATCCACTCTGCAGGTAGAGACTCGAGACGCTCGAATCACCGTTGCCGCGAAAGTTGTTGAAATGGATCTGCGGAAACTCGGAGTGCGCCATCGAGATGCCGTGCGTGCTGTTGAACTCGATGTCGTTGTACGTGACCACGATGGGAACGGACTGCGTGACGTCCTCCATGTCCATCGAGATGCCGGAGCCCTGGTTGAACGAGAGCGTGCAGTTCTGAATGCGTACGGAGTCGGGCAACGCGGACAGTGCAATGCCTTCGCCGGCACCATCGGTGAACTGTGAGTCGATCGCCTGCAGAAAACCGAAGCCTTCCATCGACACGCTGCTCTTTCCACTGCAGCGAATGGCCACGTTGTTGAGAATGCCGTTGGAGCTGTCGCGCAGACGCACGCCTGTCGTCGGATACCAGAGCTGCACGTGGTCCAGGTTGACAATGGCGCTGGCGCCGCTGGCGAGAATGCCGTCCCACCGGCCGCTGTTGACGGCCCCGCAGCTGAACGTGCGGTCGTTCTGTTTAATAATGATCGGCTCATCGGCCGTGCCCTGCGCGTCGAGCTCACCCAACACGTCGAAAAACGAGCCGGCCGTGTTCAGGTAGATCTCGGTCCCGGGCTCGATGGTGGTCGTGGTGCCGTCGACGACAGACAGCCGCGGATCCGCGCCGTTGAGGGTCACGATATAGGGAGACTGACTCTTATGAAAGACGGGTGGGGCAGTGCCGCCGCCCG
Organism: Candidatus Krumholzibacteriia bacterium; assembly: GCA_035279765.1. Taxonomy (GTDB): domain Bacteria; phylum Krumholzibacteriota; class Krumholzibacteriia; order WVZY01; family JAKEHA01; genus JAKEHA01. Next base: position 1,145 of record DATEHD010000223.1, read on the forward strand.
CCGGCAACGAGTAGCCCACCTTTAGCTCCTCGACAAGTGTCTTGGTGGCGGTCCCGTCCGAAATCTTCACGGTGACCGTGTCGGTTCCCAGCGCAGCGGGCGTGGCCCAGCGCATGACAGAATGCTTGCTGTTCTGAGCGCTCAGGGTCCCGCGCGTGATCTTCCAGGTGAATGTCAACGCGTCACCGTCCTGGTCGGACGCGGTAACGGTGAGATCCACGGGAACGCCCTGTGGGGTTGCAATCGGCTTGAAGACGAACGCCGCCTCCGGCGCGTGATTCGTGGGTGTCGTGCCCGAATCTCCGCCGCCACCGCCGCAGCCGGCCAGGGCCAGCACTGTGGCGGCCGCGAGAACGCCCTTCCAATTCATATAAGTCCTTCCCAAATAACGAAATACGCTATTGTTGCTGCGTGGGGTTTGGTGTTTGCAGAATAGCGGGAGCCGCGTTACGAAATCAAGCGAATTGTCTGCGGGTCGTGCTGAAACACGACTCGGCCACGCTTGATGGCCGAGGCCCAAGGGCGCGCCCGACGACCTTTCGATCTCGTCACTCGCGTGGACGCCGCGCGAGCGTGCTCGAGGCCTGGAGGCACATCCGGTCCGTCGGATTCGTCGCGGGGTCCCTCCGGTGTCGCATCCGGTGCGGTCCCCGGCCCGGTGGTCGCTGTCTCGAGGGACACTGTTTCACGTGAAACATCTCGGAGCTCGACGCCTGCGAGTCGCCATGTTTCACGTGAAACATTGGTGACTGGCGCCTAACAAAAAGCCGGGTGTTTCACGTGAAACACCCGGCTCGAAGGCGTCGACGAAGTTGACGCCTAATGTGCGGTCGCGGTCTTCTCCCGCATGCCGGGCATCAGGTTTCCGTACTTCATCTGGTCTGCGTCGAAGGTGGCGGCCGTCTGATCACTGGCGAAGTAGAAGAGCCGCCCGTCGAATGAGCGCTTTGGCGACCCGGCCGAGGGCACGAAGCGCTCGCGCGTCACCGGATCCGTCACCTTGCCTGTGTATTTGTATGGCTCGGCGATAAACTTGGCCATGCTGGGCTCGTCGCTGAAGAAATACACCTCATAGTTGACGAACGCACGGTGCGCCACGTCCAGAATGGCCGGTCGCGACGGATTCACCGCGCACGGGATGCTGACGCCCATTTCGCTGAGATACTTTTCGGGGCCTTGCACGAAGGCCAGGGCGCAGGGGGATCAGCAGAAGCCGACGGGCCGGCCGTTTACGTAGATGGGCGGCATCTTCGGGTTCAGTTTGTCTTTGCGAACGGCACAGCGGTCGTTGAGGGAGACATCGCCTCCATCGAAATAGCGCAGATGGGGAAGCGAGTCCTGGTCATTCACGTACTCGCCCATGACCATGTATTCCTTGTCCATCATCATGGGCGCGTGGTTCGCGGCGGGTTGCTCGGCTGCCTGTTGTTTCTGCCTGGAGCAGGCGAGCCCCACCGCGAGCACCGACGCCATCATGCAGAGCACACGAGCGGTTCGGTTCATAGCGGGCCTCCTTTGACTCTCCTATACACCGCGACCGTAGACAACGTAGCAACCGTATTCGCCATCCACGCGCCGTTCAAGCTCCATGCTGGAGCCAACGCGGGCGGGAGCGGACAACTTGGTGGCGATCGTTGAGACAAACCGACCTTTGGGAGCGAGCATCGCCTCGACCGCGGGCGCCAGACTGGACGGATCGCCCACGGCCATGGTGACTCCGAGGTCGAAGGCACCCTGGAATTCAGATCGCCCGGCGGCGTCCAGTGCATCGATGGTGACCGCGGCGGCGTTCTCCACGGGGAGGGTCCGGCACACTCGCTCCAGAAAGAGTGCGCGACGTTCTCGGCGCTCGATCATGGTGACTTCGACACGAGGAAAGGCGAGGGCCCAGACAATGCCGGGGAAGCCGGCACCCGAACCGATGTCGGCGATGCGCCCGTGCTCGAGGCCGAGATCATGGGCGAGCTCCAGGCTCTCAAAAAGAAGCCTCTCGCACGCCGCCAGCGGATCCTTCCGGGATACGAGCTGGAGGGTGCGATTCCACTGCAGCACCTCGGACAGAAACTCCGCGAGGAGCTCCGTCGAGTGACAATGGAAACGTGTAACTGCTTTATTTACAATTAGTTGAACTTCTGGGGCGGGCGCTTGCATCTAGGCTGACGCCCGGCGCCGGCGCTCGAGATGGACGGCGATGATGGAGAGATCGGACGCACGCACGCCGGCAATACGGGAGGCCTGCCCGATCGTTTCCGGGCGCTTCAGCGCCAGCTTCTGACGCGCTTCCGTGCTGAGCCCCGGCACCGCGTCGAACGACATATCGCGTGGAATCGCGCGCGACTCGTTGTCGCGCATCGCCCGCGCCTGGCGCTCCTGGCGCTCCACGTAACCTTCGTACTTGATCGCGCACTCGATCGCGTCATCCAGCGCGGGTTCGGCCTCGATCTCACAGAACTCACGCAGATGGGCAACGCGTACACCGGGGCGGCGAAGCACCTCGCGCAGCGACGCACCGTGACGAACCGGCTCCAGCCCGAGCGCTTCGAAACAGCGATTTCCCTCCGCGTACGGAAAGTTCGTCGACTGCAGGTGCTCGACGCACGCGCGCGTGCGCTCGATGCGGGCTTGCACATGTTCGAGTGCCGCGCCCGGGATGAGGCCCAGGCGATACCCCGTGGCCATCAAGCGCTCATCGGCGTTGTCCTGGCGCAGTGTGAGCCGGAACTCGGCGCGACTCGTGAACATTCGATAGGGCTCGTCGATATCCTTGGTGGTGAGATCGTCGAGCATCACGCCGATGTACGCTTCGTCGCGCGCAGGCATGAAGGGCGCTTCGCCGCGCTGCTTCAGCACGGCGTTGACGCCGGCCACAAAGCCCTGCGCCGCCGCTTCCTCGTATCCCGAGGTGCCGTTGACCTGTCCGGCGAAGTAGAGATTCTCGATCGATTTCGACTCCATCGTGCGCTGGATCTGATCCGGCGGGAAGAAGTCGTACTCCACGGCATAGCCCGGACGCGCCATCTTCGCGTGCTCGAAGCCGGGTAGCGACGCGACAATCGCGAGCTGCGCATCGACGGGCAGGCTGGTGGAGATTCCGTTCATGTAGAGCTCGGGATGATCGATCCCTTCCGGCTCGACAAAGATCTGGTGCCGCGTCTTGTCGGGAAAACGAACCACCTTGTCCTCGATCGATGGACAATAGCGCGGGCCAATGCCTTCAATGACGCCGCCATACAGTGGCGAGCGGTCGAGGTTGGCGCGGATCACATCGTGCGTCGCCTCGCTCGTGTACGTGAGATGGCAGAACACCTGGGGTTGTTCGATCCGCGCCGTGCGATGTGAGAACGGAAGCGGCGGTTGATCGCCCGGCTGGGGCGCGAGCTTCGAAAAATCCACCGTGTCACGCAGGACGCGGGGTGGCGTTCCCGTCTTGAGGCGCCCCATGCGCAGTCCCAGGGCGGCCAGGCTTTGAGAAAGCGTCGATGCCGCGGGCTCACCCTCACGACCGCCATCCGTCTTGCGATCGCCAGTGTGCATGAGCCCCCGCAGGAAGGTGCCCGTTGTCAGGACACACGCGGTTGCGTTGACAATGTCCCCGGTTGACAGTCGGACGCCCTGGAAGACCCCGCTTTTGTTGACAATCGACTCGACCTCAACCTCGGCGACATCCAAACCGGCGGTTGCCTCGACTGTCTCGCGCATGAGAACCGAATAGAGCCTTTTGTCAACTTGAGCGCGTGGCGACCAGACGGCCGGGCCCTTGGCCCGGTTCAGCATTCGGAACTGGATTCCTGAACGGTCAGTCGCGTATCCAATCTCACCGCCGAGGGCGTCGAGCTCCTTCACCAGGTGGCCTTTCGCCAGTCCACCGACGGCGGGGTTGCACGGCATGTGGCCGATCCGATCGCGGCGGAGCGTCACCATCAAGGCGCGCACGCCCATGCGCGCCGCGGCAAGCGCCGCTTCGCAGCCCGCATGGCCGCCGCCGATCACAATTAAATCATAGTGCTTCTGCATGTTAGCTACGTAAAGTTGACAATCGCCGGATCTGGAAGGGATCCGTTAGTTGACAATGCAAGTTGACAATAGTCCCGCTATTTGCCGATGCAGAATCGCGAGAAGATGACATCAAGCAATCCATCGTGGTACCGCCGACCCGTCGCTTCCTCATATAAGGAGAGCGCCTCGCGTGCCTTTTCGGCTACCAGCTCCATCGGCTCCGAATGCCGGAGCATCTCCGCGAGCTCGGTCAGCTTCTGGCGTTCATCTTCCAGGAGGCGCACCAGCCGGGCGTTGAGCACCGACCGCTCCCGCGCCATGCGGGCGAGGTCGAGAGCGCCGGTCCGCGCCACCATCGTGGCCCGAAGCTCGTCGAGTCCGGCTCCGGTCAGAGCCGACACGTGCAGCCCGGCCACGCCACCGTTGGTACGGGCCGGCAGATCCGCTTTGTTAATTAGCACGATGCTCCGGGTGGCGTCGAGCCCCCCGAGCGATTGCTGCGGGCTGGTGGCTGCCGGGAATTTCTCACTGCCGTCGATCACAAAGAGGACCAGGTCGGCCTGGCCAACAGCATCGGTGGTCCGTCCCATGCCGAGCTGCTCGACGCGATCCGTGGTGTGCTGGCGAAGACCCGCGGTGTCGTGCAGCACAAACGGCACACCGTCGATCACGAGCGTTTCGCGCAGGACATCGCGCGTGGTGCCGGGGATTTCGGTGACGATCGCGCGCGATTCGCCGAGCAGCCGGTTGAAGAGGCTGCTCTTCCCCGCGTTCACCGGCCCGGCGATGACGACGCGGAAGCCGTCGCGCAGGACACGCGCCATAGGCGCCGATGCCAGCAATTCGTCGAGCGCCCCACGCTGCGCCTCGATGCGCCCAAGCGCTCGCGGCGGGTCGAGCGCCTCGATGCCTTCCTCGATGAAGTCGATTCTGGCCTCGAGATCCCCCAGGAGCACGAGCATGTCGTCGGCCAGGGCGTCGATGCGCCGCGAGAGCTCGCCGGAGAGCTGGCGCTCCGCAGCCACGCGCTGCACCTCGGTGCGCGCGTGAATCAAATCCGCCACCGCCTCGGCCTGGATCAGATCAATCTTGCCGTTGAGGAAAGCGCGCCGCGTGAATTCGCCCGCTTCCGCGGGACGTACCTGGCCGAAGAGCACCTCGAGAACGCGCTGGACCACCGCGAGCCCGCCGTGGCAGCTGATCTCGACCACATCCTCGCCCGTGTACGAATCCGGCCCGCGCATGACCGACGCCATCACTTCATCCACGCGCGCTTCCGATGTCTCGACGAAATAGCCGTGGTAGAGCCGGCGATGCTCCCACGCCTCGAAGGGTCTCCCCGACGGCTGCCGCATCACCCGCGAGAGCACGTCGAGCGCCTGCGGTCCCGATATCCGGATCACCGCAATGCCCGATTCTCCCACCGGCGTCGCCAGCGCCGCAATCGTGTCAGTGGCATTGAACATGAAGGGATTCTACACGAACGGGGAGCGCGGTCCGCGACCGATGTGTCAGAACGAACAACACGAGCGAGGGGGCCAGGGTCGGCCCACGAGGGAATCCGCAGGCCGCTACAGTTGTGCATTCACCGGCCGAGGATCTGACCGAGCGGACGAGCCCTGGACACCGAGCGAAACCCGCGGAGCCAGGAAGCCGACTGAGCGGTCGCGGGGCCCGAAAGGACACGTCAGATCGCGCAGGTGGTGGAAGCCGAGCGAGGACGCTAGTCCCTCGGCAAGTCGTCTGTCGCGGAAGTTTTCGGAGAGATGACCACCTTGCGCAACAGCCCATCCCCGATCGTGTACGTCGTCACGTCGTCGTAGTCTGCCACCGCCAGGTGAATGATGCGCCGCTCGGAAGCCTTGAGCGGTTCGAAGTCGTATTCCTTCTGCGTCTGCCGCACACGGTCCGCAAGGCGCTGTGCCTTCTCGACAAGCAACCGGTGCTTGCGCCGCACGTAGCCGCCCACATCCACCGTGATCTTGCTGTGTCTTCCCGTTCGGCTCGTGAAGATGCGATTCACCACGTGCTGGATCGAGGCGAGTGTCTCGCCGCGCCGGCCGATGAGCAATCCATCCAGCCCGCTGGATGTGATGTTCACGAAGGTCGTGTCCGCCGACTCTTCGATGGTGATCGAATGATCGACGCCCATGAAGCCGAGCACCTCGGCGATGATCTTGCGGATCACTTCGGACGAAGCCGAATCCACGCCCGGCGGCGCACCGGGCCCGCCGCGACGGCTCACGCGGATGCGGACCATCTTGCCGCCAAAAATGCCGCGCAGCCCCGAGTGCGTTTCCTCCAGCACCTCGATGTCGACCTCTTCCTTGCGCGCGGCAAGCTCCTTCAACGCCTTGTCGAGCGCCTGGTCGATGGTCTTGCCGCTGGTTTCGATCGATTGCATTGCGCGATGTTCCACTTAGCTGCGCTTTGACTTCGCGCCGCCCGTTTTCTTCGGGGTGCTATCGACCACTGCCACCGGAGTCGACGTATGGTTCTTGTGAATGTAGTACTGCTGCACCACCGACATGCCCGTGTTGATGATCCAGTAGATCACGAGACCCGACGGCATCTTGTAGAAGAGCAGCGTGAATACAATCGGCATCACCGTGTTGAATCCGGCCGGCATGGCTGTCGATGACTGGCCTGTCGGAGACCCGCCCAGCTTCGACTGCGCGAACATCGCACCGCCCATGATGAGCGGTAGCAGGCTGAACGCATTTCCGATCAGCGGCAGCGTGAACGGCAGGTGGAACAGCACGTCCTGTCGCGAAAGATCGTTGATCCATCCCACGAACGGCGCGCCGCGCAGCTCGATGGTGTAGCGGAACACGTTGAACAGCGCGATGAACACGGGCATCTGCAGGACCATCGGCAAACAGCCGCCGAGCGGATTGACGCCGGCCTCCTTGTAGAGCCGCATCGTCTCTTCGCTCATCCGTTTCCGGTCGTTGCTGTACTTGTCCTTGATGGCCTGCAGCTGCGGCTGCAGATCCTGGAGCTGCTTCATCGACTTGAAGCTCTTGTGCGTGAGCCGGTAGAAAAGCACCTTGGTCAGCACCGAGATGATGATCACGACCACGCCGTAATTCGGAATCCAGTGGTAGAGCTTCTTCATCGACCACAACACGGCGCTGCTCACCGGACGGATGGGCTTGAAGCCCATTTCGACATTGCGCTCGAGCCCGACACCCTTGGCCGCGAGGAGTTTGACGTCCAGCGGCCCCATGTACACGTGCATCGATTGCTTGAGCTCGCTCGCCGCCGTTTTCATGGGCACACTCACCGTCTCGGTGACACGGTGCTGCTGTTTGACGCCCGTCATTTCGACGTCGGCGCGCGTGGGCTCGTCGGGATAAAGGGCCGCGAGGAAGTACTTGGTCTGCAGTGTGGCCCAGCTCAGCGTGCCGCTGAACTTGTCGACCTGCTGGCGTCCGAACGCCGCGGGACGCTTGCGGTGAAATTCTTCGCCCAGGAGCGCATTGGCCTTGAACGCCATGTAGTCGTCCTGAACGCTGGCCTCGGTGGGTCCGATGCCCGGACCGAATGTCCACGCCACGTTCTGCGCGCCCGCCAGCACCGCATCGCCCGCGCGCACGGTGGCGTCGAACTGATACTCGTCGGCGCGAAAATGGTACGTGCGCTCGATGATGCCGGATGCTGTCTGCGCGCGAAACACGACGTCGGCGGTCGAGGTTCCGGTGATGATGATGCGCGAGCCGTCCTGGAGGTTCGCGCCGGCGCTGCTGATGTCAAAGCCAATCCCGTCCAGGGGCAGCGTGCTGGTATCGCTCTTCAGCGACACCGCGAGCATGCGCCGCCCCGACCAGCTCTGGCCGGCGGGAATGAGCTCCACCGGTTTGCCATCGGTGAGATAGTGCAAGAGCTTCGCCGAAACGATTTCACCGCCGCGCGAGCTCAGCGTGATCTCGTAGAGCGGCGAGGTAACGATGACTTTCTTCTCGGGGCGCTCGCCCAGCGAATCCGGCGATGTGAACGCGCCGTTGGCGGGAGCCCCCGTGGCGGGCGCACCGGCGAGCGACGAATCCGTTTGGGCGCCCGGATGCGCCGCGGCTTCCTGCTGGGCTTTGAGTTTTGCTTCTGCGTCGTGCTTCGCGCGCTGCTCTTTCATCTTCGGGCCGAGATAGAGCGCGTCGTAGGCGACGAACATCAACATCGAGATCGCGAACGCGAGCAAGGCGCGGCGTTCGGTGGTGAGCTTCATTCGCTTCCTTTCGTCGCCGGCTGGCGACGGCGCCGCGGGGGCGGTACGGGATCAAAGCCGCCGCTCAGCGGGTGGCAGCGCGAAAGACGCGCCAGTGCGAGCAGGCCGCCGCGCAGCGCGCCGTGGACGACAATCGCGTCCTGCGCATAGCACGAGCATGAGGGATGGAAACGGCACAGGTCCGGCAACAGCGGGGACACCAGCGCCTGGTACGCGTCGACAAGCTTGAGAAGCGCGCGCTGGGGCA
>DATEHD010000224.1:0-3004 GCA_035279765.1 Candidatus Krumholzibacteriia bacterium
CCCCGGCACTCGATCACTTCTGCCGAGATCTCACGCAGCTCGCGGCGGAAGGGCAGCTCGATCCGACGATCGGACGCGCGAAGGAGATCCAGCGCGTCATGGAAGTGCTCACGCGGCGCAAGAAGAACAATCCGGTTCTCATCGGTGAGCCGGGCGTGGGGAAGACGGCAATCGTCGAAGGCCTGGCCCAGCTCATTGCGAATGGGGAGTGCCCGGATTCGCTGCGCGAAAATCGCGTGCTGTCGCTCGACATGGCGGCCGTCATTGCCGGCACCAAGTATCGCGGCCAGTTCGAGGAGCGGCTCAAGGCGGTCATGAACGAGATCGCCCAGAACAAGAACATCATCCTGTTCATCGACGAGCTGCATACGCTGGTCGGCGCGGGCGCCGCAGAAGGCGCGATCGACGCGAGCAACATGCTCAAGCCGGCGCTGGCGCGCGGCGAGCTGCAGTGCGTTGGCGCGTCCACGCTCAACGAGTATCGCAAGTACATCGAGAAGGACGGCGCGCTCGAGCGACGCTTCCAGACGGTGATCGTCGATCCGCCTTCGGTGGACGAAACGGTCGAGATTCTGAAGGGGCTGCGCAAGAAGTACGAGGATCATCACCACGTGACGATCCCCGATACGACGCTGGTGACCGCATCGAAGCTCTCGGAGCGCTACATCACCGACCGGTTCCTGCCTGACAAGGCGATGGACGTGATTGACGAGGCGGGCGCGCGGGCGCGTCTTGCGGCCCAGGCCCCACCGCCGGAAGTGGCGGAGCTCAAGGCGAAGCTCGAGGAAGTGAATGTCGAGAAGGAAGCAGCGGTGCGCGATCAGAACTTCGAGCGCGCGGCCGCGCTGCGCGACAAGGAACGCGAGCTGCAGGGTGAGATCCGTCGCAAGGGCGAGGAGTGGGAGAAGCACCGCCAGTCGTTCCGGCCTGTGTTAGGCGAAGAGGAAATCTCCTTCATCGTGAGCCGGTGGACCGGTATTCCAGTGACGCGCCTGCAGGAAGCGGAGAGTGCCCGGCTCATGCGCATGGAAGATGAGCTGCACGCGTCGGTCGTTGGGCAGGACGAAGCGATCAAGGCGCTGTCGCGGTCGATCCGCCGGAGCCGCGCGGGTCTCAAGGATCCGTCGAGGCCGATTGGATCGTTCATCTTCTCAGGCCCAACGGGCGTCGGGAAAACCGAGTTGGCGCGCGCACTGGCCAAGTTCCTGTTCGCCGACACGCAGGCGCTCATTCGCGTAGACATGAGCGAGTACATGGAAAAGTTCTCCGTGAGCCGGCTCATTGGCGCGCCTCCAGGCTACGTCGGGTACGAAGATTCGGGCACCCTCACCAAGGCCGTGCGTCGCAAGCCGTACAGCGTGGTGCTGCTCGATGAAATCGAGAAGGCGCATCCCGACGTGTTCAACATTCTGCTCCAAGTGTTGGACGAAGGTCACCTCACGGATAACTACGGCCGCGTGATCGACTTCAAAAACACGGTCGTGATCATGACATCCAACGTGGGTGCGCGCGACATTACCAAGAGCAAGGGATTGGGCTTCGCGGCGCCGGACGACCGCGAGAACTTCGACCGTATTCAGGAGAAGGTGAAGGAGGAGATCCAACGGGTCTTCAATCCGGAATTCCTGAACCGGCTGGACGACACCATCGTGTTCCACCCGCTGAACAAGGATCACATCTCGCAGATCGTCGGGATTCTGCTCCGCGAAGTGCAGCGGCGCCTGTCGGACGAAGAGATCACGCTCAAGCTGTCGGCTCCCGCGAACGAGTTCCTGAGCACGCACGGGTACGACGAACACTTCGGCGCTCGTCCGCTCAAGAGGGCGATTCAGAAGTACGTCGAGGACCCGCTGTCGGAGAAAATTCTGATCGGGGAGTTTGCGAAGGGCGACGAAGTCGAGGTGGATGTATCGGCCGACGGGTCGAAGCTCGAGTTCAAGGTTCTGAGCAAGACAACCACCTGACCGGTCCACCCGGCCCATTTACGCAGATTTGAAACGGCGGAATGTCCCAATGGGGCATTCCGCCGTTTCGTGTGTATCTTATAGGCCATGCTTCGACGACTGGCCCTCCCGATCGCCCTCCTCACGGTGACGACCGGGGTGTACGCACAGGCCTCCGGCCCGTGCGCCACCCCCGACTCCGTGATCATCCGAGGCAACAGCCGCATCTCCACGTCGACCGTGCTCTCGGACATCGGGATCACCAAGGGCGATACGCTCAACTTCCGCGTCCTGCAGCGTTCCATCCGCAACCTTTATGCGACGGGGCAGTTCAGCACCGTGCAAATGGGCTGCGAGGTGGGCACGAATGGACACGCCTCGGCCGTGTTCACGGTGGCCGAACGGCCGCTGCTCGGGCACTTCTCGGTGGAGGGCGAGGACATCATCGGCGAGGGTGCGCTGCGCGACAAGATCGAGCTGCTCTCGGGCAAGCCCATCGACCCGTCGTTAGTCGCGCGCGCGGTGGAGCGCATCGACTCGATGTACGAGGCCAAGGGTTACTATCTGGCCAGCGTGCAGCCTGAGAGCACCGTGTCCAACGGTTTCACGAACATCACGTTCAAGGTGAGCGAGGGACGGCGGCTCGCGGTCTCCGGCGTCGAGATCCAAGGCGGCAAGAAGCTGAATCAGAGCGAAGTGGTCGGCGCCATGAAAACGAAACCGGAAGGCTTCTGGTTCTGGCACAAGGGCGAGTTCGACGAGGACAAATTCCAGTCCGACATCAACGACCGCATCCCGAAGCTCTACCAGGAAAACGGATTCATCGACTTCCAGGTCCAGAAAGACACGCTGGTGGTGGACAAGCGAAACGGGAAGGCGTTAGTACAAGTGCAGGTGAAGGAAGGGCCGCAGTACCGCGTGGGCACGTTCGAGGTGGTGGGCAACCGGCATTTCTCGACCGCGGACATCGACCGCTTCTACCCGTTCACGCCGCGGTCGCCATCGTTAGGCGAGAAGGTGAAGGGGTTGTTCGGCGCGGGTGCGAACGACCAGAACGCGTT
>DATEHD010000225.1:0-7796 GCA_035279765.1 Candidatus Krumholzibacteriia bacterium
ATGGCGCGAGCCGCAGGTGCGAGCAACAAAAAGACGGGAATGAGCAGGGATGTAGGAAGGATGCGCTTCATGCCGGGCCTCCAGGAAGTGAAACGGCCGGCCCCAGGGCGAAGGTCCGTGGCGGCGAACGGACGCGGGCCGGCTACAGGTTGGGACACAGGTACCCGCCGGAAATCACGGCCATTTCCGGCGGAATTGAAGGGAAGCCCCCTGCACTGGTATCGTTATGGGAGGCGGCACCCCGCCCCACCAACCAGGGATCAGCACATGAACCGGTCAGAACAGAAGAAGCGTAGTCCTGCGGACCTGCTTTCCCACGCCCAGGGCGCGATGCTCGGGCAGCTCGTGGGCGATGCGCTCGGGAGCATCGTGGAGTTCATGACGGCGGACGAAATCCGCCGCCTGTTTCCACGCGGGGTGACCGAGATGGTGGCGAGCCCGGTGTTCCACACGCTGCCGGGTCAGCCCACCGACGATTCCGAGATGGCGCTCGCTCTGGCGCGCACCATCGTGGCGCGTGGTGAATACAACGCGGAGGCGACGTGGACGGCGTACGTACGCTGGCACGATTCGCAGCCCTTCGATTGCGGCAATACCATCAGTGCGGCCGTCGGTGGAATCAAGAACAAGACCAGCCAGGCCAACGGCGCCATGATGCGCGTAAGCCCGATTGGCATTATCGGCGCGCGTGCGTCGGTCGACAATGCGCGCTGGTGGGCGCGCCTCGACGCCGAGCTCACCCATCCGCATCCCGTGTGTGTCGAGGCCAACTCGATTTACGCGGCGGGCATCGCCGCTGCGATTGCGAACGAGATGTCGCCCCAGGATCTCTACGAATTCATGGCGGAGTCCGCGACGGAACCGTCGCTCGTGGACGCGATCGCACGCGCGAAGAATGAAGCGCCGCGCGACTACATCACGCAGCAGGGGTGGGTGCTGATTGCGCTCCAGAACGCGCTCTGGCAGCTCTTGCATGCGGAGAGTGTTGAGACCGCCATAACCAACACCGTGCAACGCGGTGGTGACACCGACACCAACGCCGCCATCTGCGGCGCGCTACTCGGCGCGCTCCATGGCCTCGGCGCCATCCCGGGACGATGGGTCCGGCCCGTGCTCTTTTGCCGCCCGCAAGCGGGTGCGCCGGGTGTCCGTCACCCGCGTCCCGAGGAATACTGGCCCACCGACGCACTCGATCTCGCCGCGAAGCTCATCGGCGCCTGACGCGACATGGGCAACGCGATCATGTAGACTCCGCCGGATGGGGACTCTCAACCTCGACAAGATGCTCGCCAAACCGTGGCCTTACTCCGAGGCGTGTCCGGATGCGGTCGCGGAGCTCGGAAGTCGCATCGCTGAAGTGGGGAAGCGGCGCGCGCTCGTGCACTACTCGAAGCTCGTCAGCGGACTCGATCTGCGCATGCCCAATGTCGACGGCGGGGCGCCCTTCGAGCTCGGGGTTCCCGAGTGGAGCGATCTCCATCGCAACATCCTCGGCGATCTCCTCGGCCGCATCTCTCTCGATTCCTACCAGCGCGGGCAGTTTCTCGCGAGCGCGCTCGTCACCGCCAAAGGAACCCAGGAGCCCGGCGAAGGATTCTGGAACTTCGTCGAAGAGCTCGGGCTCCTGACATCTACCAGCCCCAACCGGCGTCTCACGTTCTGGAGCGAACAGGTGCGCCTCGCGCACGAGTGGTACAGCTCCAACGCCTGGTGAGGATTGAAAATGGTTCGATCCGCAAAGCAGAAATCCACTGGTACGAAGCGCACGGAATCGGTCGTCGCGGGATCAAAATCAAACGGATCCTCGACTAAACGCCGATCCCCACGGATGCAGCTCGTGAGCCACGCGCACATCCTCACCGTTTCACTGTCACCGGTGACAGTGAAGAATTCCTCTGCCCCAAAGTTGCCTCGGCCCGGGCCTTCGCGAACGCATCCACGAACTGCTGAAAGCCAGCGTTCTTCACGGGAGCTGGCCATTTCGTGCGCGTTGCCGCACGAGACGTCGCGCGCGCGGTGGGCGGATCCGACATCGCGATCATCACGCGCTGGTAGTCTTTCCCGTTGGTCATCACAAGCGGAGTCGGGGAAGCGAAGCCGCCGTACACGCCGGCGGGATCGATGCCGGGGTCGTAGGTGAGACTGCTGTCGGCGTCGAGGTACGCGGCGACATAGTACGTCCCCTCATCGAAGACCTGAAGGAACTGGTTGAACACCCAGTCCGGATACGTATCGTCGATTGTCTTCCAGGGTGCCCACCAATCGTCGTAGGTGAAGAGTGGGTTCTGCAAATGTGCGGCGTCGTTGGCACTGGCAAACAGGCCGACTTGCACCGGGCGGTACTTCACGACCGTCGTGCCGGCGTATGACGTGTAGCCGCTGGTGGCAGTGGGATCGTAAATCTGGAAATCGATGCCGGAGTGACGATCACCGTCGCCCAGCCCGACAAACTCGAGCTCGAAATCTCCCGCGTCAATGTCGGCGCCGTATCCGCCCAGGGCGTCGCCCGTCTGGATGTTGACGACGCCATCATGATTGGAATCGAAGTATCCACGCACCAGGTACGGACCGGATTGCAGGTTCTTCACGAAGTAGGTCCCGTTGGCCGGGACCTTCCCGTAGTTGTACGTGTCCCAGAAATAGTTGCTGGCAACGACAAGCGTCCCCGTGGGGTTGGCCGATGGCGTGTTGGGATCGCCTTTGATACGCCCCGAAATCTGTCCCTGCTCGAGCTTCTGTCCCGTGGTGAACAACACGCGCTGAAAATCAGGCACGGTGTTGCCGGCGAGGTCGAAGACGCCGTTGGGGTACACGGTGATCTGGTACTGCTGGTTCTCATCGAGCGGCAGGTCGTCGCGAAGGGTGTACGTGACGGTGCGGCTGCCGTTGGACCACGTCTGTTCGTCCCAGGGAATTGACGGGACGAAGTCGAGATCGAAATGGAAGCGATTGATGGGCTCCGAGAACGTGAGCGAAATCGTCGTCATGTCGTCGACGTGCACGGCGCCGTCGGCGGGGAAGCTCGAGATCAGCGTGGGCTTCGTGCTGTCTTTGATAGCGGTGGTGGTGAACGAGAGCTGCGTGTCGGCCATCGGGTTTCCCGAGCGATCCTTGAGACCGGCGAGCGAAATGGTCTGCGTGGCGTTGTATGCGAGCAGGTGGCGCGCGATCAGCGTAACGGAGGAGGCCGACGAGTACTGACCCGGCATGTAGAAATCCACCGGGCCGTCGGGAGATGTCCACGTGATGTTGCCCTCATAATAGTCTTGGCCGAGCGGTTCCGAGAAACGGATGATCACAAACGTTCCCACCGGGGCGTCGTTCGCGCCGGCCGCCGGTGTGCTGCTCGCGATGCTGGGCGGCGTGACGTCGGGCTGGTTCGAGCCGGAGAAACTCTTCTTCGTCGCCGCGAGCGAGTTTCCGTGCACGTCCTTGATCCCCGACACCGACAGCTCGAGCGGCAAGCCCGACATCGAATAGTACGTAACCAGCGATACCGTCTTGTGGTCGGCACCCAGGATCGGGGTCGGGTACAGCCCGTCGCCTGGAGCCTTCGCCACCGTGATGGCAGGGTTGGTTTCGACGATCGTGTAGTTCTGCCAGTTCTGCGAAGAGGTCGGGTCGAGCTCTTCGTCGAACACGAGGTCGACGTGATACTCGTCAATGGGTGTCAGTGTGGCAATCTGCGGAGCGGTGTGGTCGGACGTGTCAGTTCCGACGGGTGTGTCGTCGCTGCAGGAGACGAGAGCGATGAGGGCGAAGAAGGCAAGGATCAGCGGCCGCTGCGATCTAGGAGGTGTGCGCACGCGATGCTCCATTCGGGTTGGCGCGGGGCGGCCGTGTCAGGGAGCAGTTTAACACGCCTGCACTGTCACCAGTGACAGTGAAAACACACCCGGCACATCACCAAAGGCTGTAAACCTATTTCACACTTGCACGGTATCCGTGTATTCGCTAATCTGGGATGGGGAAGGGTGGATGGGTGTGATCAGGTCCTTCGGCGACAGGGCAACGGAGCATCTCTATCATGGCAGGGCGACGCGGTTTCCGCCCAATGTTGTCGCGTCGGCGCTCAGAAAGCTCGACGCGCTGCATGCCGCGAAAGCACTTCGTGATGTCGCTTCACCGCCGGGGAATCGCCTCGAGCCTCTGAAAGGGGACCTGATCGGTTGGTTAGCATTCGTGTCAATCGGCAGTGGCGCATCGTTTTTCGCTGGTCGAATGCTGAAGCGTATGACGTGAGGTTGGTCGATTATCATTAGCAGGTGTCTGAGATGATTCCGAAGCATCGCATTCCCGCCCACCCCGGAGAGATCCTCATGCACGAGTATCTCCGTCCCATGCGCATCACACAGGTGCAGTTTGCGGCGCACATCGGTGTGCCGGTTCAACGCATTAACGAGATTGTGCGCGGCAAGCGCGGAATCACTCCCGACAGCGCGTGGCTGTTCGCGCAGGCGCTCGCCACAACGCCGGAGTTCTGGCTCAACCTCCAGGCCAACCACGACCTCGCCCGTTTCCGGCCCAAGCGACGAATTCGCAGTCTCGTTAAGGCAAGCTAAGACCCGGTGCGGCTCAGTGCGGGCACTGCGCCGGAGTGACGGGCGTTGTTGCGACCTACTTCAGCAGCACCATTTTCTTCGTGCGAACCGCGCCGCTCTGTTCGATGCGGGCGAAGTAAACGCCCGAGCTGACGACGGCGCCGTTGGCGCCGCGACCGTCCCACTCCGTCGAATACGCCCCGGCCGCACGCTCACCGTGAAAGAGTGTGGCGACGTGCGCACCGTGCGCGTCGTAGACCGCGACAGTCACTTCGCCCCGCGCCGGCACCGTGTATTTCACCGTCGTTCGCGGATTAAAGGGATTGGGATAGTTCGAAACTGAGAGTACGTACGACGACGGCGTTGCGCCCACGCCCGAGAGCGTGTTGACCTTGGCCGGTTTGCCTTCGTTGCCGGAGAAGTCGGTCGCGGTCACGTAGTAGTACACGTACGGCGACGCAGCCACATTCATGTTGACGGCGGTCGTGTAATTCACGAGCGTGGCGCCTGCAAACGAATCGACATTGGAGCCGTAGACACTGAAATAGTCGAAATCCTTCGCCGTCGAGTCCTTCCACGTGAGATTGCCCGCGGTGAACGCGAACATGCCGGGAATGCCGGGCGCCAGGTTGTCCACGGATGAGCCGCTGTCCGGATCCGAGTCGGCGAAGACGAGCGGGGAACTGGTCGCCGCGCGCACGAAGAACGATGAGTTGTAGTCACCCAGCGCGAGCGTGGAGTCGCCAATGGTGGACACTTCGAGCGTGTAGGAATGATCGCCGTGTGCCGGCGTCTGGCCCACCAGTATCCAGCCGTCGACGGCAGTGCCGCGGCGCGGTGCAGCGAGAATGGATGAAGGAGGAGCGATGTCCCGGCGATACACTTCGTAGCCCGTCGTCGGCGCCGTCAGTGTGTTGCCGTCGTGCACGTTCTTGACGAAGCGAACCTTGACCAGGCGGCCCTGGTCGTTGCCGACGTCTTTGATCGACGTGATGCGCGGCGTTTCGTTGTCCGGTCCAAAGCGCGCAAACACGATGTCGCGCCCGCCCGCGCCCGTGAGCGATCCGCCGCCGAGGTCGATGGGCAGTCCGGCGCCCATGTTGCCGGCCCACGCGATTTCTCCCTTCGCATTGATCGCCATCGAGTTGGCGAAATCGCTGCTCGACAAGTCACCCCAGCCGCGCATGCCGGTGGTGTTGCCGTTATTGTCCACGCGGATGGTGAAATCGTCGTTGGAGCCGGGAGTGGCGCTCAGGCTTCCATTTCCGAAATTTACAGTCCCCGTGAACTGGCCCGTTAGCGCCACGGCGCCGTCGGGCGCGCCGGCCACGGCGTTGGGAGTGTCCACGGTCGTTCCGCCATAGTGACGGCCCCAGATGAAGTTGCCGCTCACGTCGTACTTGGCGAGGAAGACATCGACGGAGCCGTTGGTGGCCATGGGCCCGCCGCCCACGTCGACCGAGTTGTCGAATTGCCCGGAGACCACGAGCTGAGTTTGCGACGCGGCGAGCGCAATGTCATGTGCGGTCTCGGACCCGGGCCCGCCGCAGCGTTTGCTCCACACGTGGTTGCCATTGGTGTCAAGCTTGAGCACGAATACGTCGGCGTTGGCTACCGCCGTCAGTGTATTGCCACCGCCAAAATCGATCGTGCCGAAAAAGATTCCCGTGAGGTATCCGTTGCCCGCCGCATCGGCGACGATGTCGCGCGCGCCGTCGACCAGCGTGGAGCCGTACTGCTTGTGCCACACGTATGCACCGCTCGAATTGTATTTCGCGACAAATGCGTCAGCAGCGCCGTTGGCAACCAGGTCGGTGCCGCCGAGGTTGATGGTGGTGCTGAATTGACCGTCAAACCAGACGTTATTCGATCCATCCACCGCGAGCGTGGGCGGGAAGGCAACCGACTCGCCGTTCCCGGCCGCACCGTAACGGACGCTCCAGATGTGTGCGCCGTCGGCGTTGGCGAACTTCGCGATGAAAAAATCCGTGCCCTGGCTGATGAGGTCCGATCCGCCCATGTTCATCGTGCCCGAGTACGTGCCCGCGATGACCGGGTTACCCTGCATGTCGAGGGCAACCGTGTACGAGATATCCGAGTTCCCCGTGCCGAAGCGTTTGCTCCAGAGGTGATTCCCGTTGGCGTCGAATTTCGCGAGGAAAATGTCCGAGCCGCCGGCGCTTACCAGGTCCGAACCGCCGAAGTTCACCAGCAGGTTGAAATATCCCGTCAGGAACACGTTTCCATTGGCGTCAAATGCGACGCCTGTTCCCGAGTCGTCCTGTATGTTTCCGTAACGATGGCTGTAGCCATGCCCGAGCGTGTCGGCAGCTTGAACCAGGGAAGCGAACAGGAAGCAGAGAAGGCAGGCAAACCCAACGACCCGGGCCATCGTTTTCGGCATAAATGCTCCAGCGTTGCGACGACGCAGAAGGTGCGACCGTCCGATGTGATCTGATGCGACGAAAAACAGGAACAGAGAGTATAGCGGCCCGTGGCGGGGCCGGTCAATTCGGAGGGCGCGCCGACCGTACAAAGAAAAGGCCGTCCTCCGTGGCGGGAGAACGGCCTTCTCGAGAGATGGACCCGGTGATCAGCTCGTTTTCTTCACGTAGCCCGAATTGCTGACCGTGACCTTGATCTTCTGCGCTGCGCCGTTGAGCACGATCGTAGAAGGATATCCCGTCCCGTCGGGGAGAGAAGCCATCTTCACGTCGAGCGTGACGGCGTCTTTGGCATCGGCCAGGTAGCTCGCGACATTGAGCCCGAGAATCTGATTCGTCGTCATGTCGATCTCGATGCCCAGGTTGTCGCCCGGCTTCTGGTAATCCTTGATATCGAGGCGCGCACGCTTGCCGGGATCGAGTACGCTCATCGACACCTTGCCCGCGTCTTTCGCAGCCTGGAGCTTGGCCGGATCGGGCGGAACGTAGCTCTTCACCAGTGCGACGGCGCTCTTCATATACGCACTGAGTTCTTCTTTCTTGTTATCGACGATCTTCCCACGCAGGCCGGGCTTATCCTTCGCTTCAGCGGGCGGCGCCAGCGGCGTCTTCACGACCTTCCCGTCCGCAGCGTAGTAGCACGTTTTCTGCGTGTTGGACTTGTCATCGCCCTTCAAGTTGACAACCTGCGTTTCGGTCCACTGGTACGTCCTCAAGTTGGTTGCATTCTGGACCAGGTTGGCCTTGATGGCGGCGATCCGCTCGGCAGGCGTGGGCGCCGGTGTGGTTCCGGCCGCGGGAGCCGTTTCCT
>DATEHD010000226.1:0-5434 GCA_035279765.1 Candidatus Krumholzibacteriia bacterium
CGATGATCGACGATCTGAAGAGCGAGATCCACAAAGCGCAAGACTGCCGCGCCTGCCCGACGGTGACCGCTACGCCGGAAGCCGTGAAGGCGGCCTTCACCAAGGAAGGCGACACGTTCGCCAAGAAGGGCATCACGTACCTGTGCCCGGTGGTGAACGTCGCCCAGCCGCAACTCTTTGCGCGGCAGATGTTCGCGGCGTGGAAGGATGTGCTGGGGCTTTCCGAGAAGGAGAACGAGCGCGCGGCCGAGGCGGGCTTCAAGGCGCTCGACGACTACGTGGTTTCCACGCGTCGCGAGGCACGCCAGGTGCTGGAACAGCTGGAGCGCGAGGACAAGATCGGCATCGTGGTGCTGGGCCGTCCGTATCACAACGATCCCGGCATCAACCACGAGATCCTGATCGAGTTCCAGAAGCTCGGCTACCCCGTGTTCACGCAGGACTCGCTTCCCATCGACGACGACATCCTCGACCGCCTTTTTGGCGACGAGGTGCGGGCCGGCGACATCGAACATCCGATGGATATCCGCGACGTGTGGAAGAACGCCTACAGCGAGAACACATCGCGAAAGGTATGGGCCGCGAAATACACCGCGCGGCACCCGAACCTGGTGGCGCTCGAGGTATCCAACTTCAAGTGCGGACACGACGCGCCTATCTACAGCGTTGTCGAGGAGATCATCGAGCGATCGGGGACGCCGTATTTCTCCTTCAAGGACCTGGATGAAAATCGTCCGGCCGGGTCGATCCGGATCCGCGTCGAGACCATCGGCTACTTCCTCAAGCGCTACCGCGAGGACAAGCTCCGCGAGTGGGGACCCCGGGCCGACAGGCCCGGAACCGACCCGCGTCTCGAGCCTGCGACCGCACCCAACGCGCCCGCCGAAACACCCCTGCTCGAAGTAGCATAAGCCGCGTCCGCAGGCCATCTCAGTCCGTTTGTTAAGCCCACAACAAGTCCATTAAGAACATCCTCCCCTGTGTGAAGGATTCATTTCTCCTTCATCCCATCTTTACGATTAGCCTTCATTCTCCGCCCCAGTTGTTAACCAATGGTTCGGTTCAACCCAAGGGAGTTACTCCATGTCTTTCAAGAGTGCTGTTCTCGCCGTGCTCACGCTGGCGGCGACTGCGGTACCGGCCTTTGCCGGAGAGGGCAAATTCAGCGCCCTGGTATTCGGCGACGCATACTGGATGGCCGCCAACCATGACTCGACAATCGAGGACATGAACGGCCTGTGGATCCGCCGCTTCTACCTGACCTACGACCAGAAGTTCGACGACAAGTGGTCGGCCCGCTTGCGGCTCGAGGCCAGCCAGCCCGGAGACTTCAAGACGGCGGGCACCGTTTCCGCCTTCATGAAGGACGCGTACCTGAAGTGGCAGTACAAAGAGATGCACGCGGCACTCATCGGGATACAGCTGGCACCGACGGTCGAAACCTACGAGGACGTGTGGGGCTACCGTTCGGTCGAAAAAGTGCCTGTCGAGCTACAGGGCTGGGGCGTGTCGCGTGACGCCGGCATCGGTCTGCAGGGTGATTTCGGCGCGAGCAAGAAGGTCGGCTACCACGTCGTAGTGGGCAACGGCAACAACGTGAACGCCGAAAACAATACGCGCAAGAAAGCGATGGGCGCGATTCACATCCGTCCCGCCGACCATGTGATCCTCGAAGGCTATGCCGACTACGACGACCGCGTCGGCGCCGGCCAGGGTGGCGCCGACCGCGTGACGTGGTACGGATTCGCCGGCTACACGGCGGACAAGCTGCGCGCCGGTCTGCAGTATGCGAAGCAGACGCGCCACGACGTGGGCGAAGACACCGACTATCGGATTGTCTCCGGCTTCATCACCGGCGCGATTTCGGACAAGGTGTGGCTGTTCGGTCGCGTCGATCGCAACATGGACGCCAATCCGCAGGGTGATTCCATCGCATACCTTCCGTTCGCCTCGATATCGGCCAACACGTTTTTCATCGCGGGTGCCGACTTCGCGATGACCGACGGCGTCAACCTGATGCCGAACGTGGAAGTGATCAAATATGACGATCCGGACGTGGCGGGACCGCCCAAACCGGATACAGATGTTATGGCCCGTTTGACGTTCCAGGGCAAGTTCTAGCGGTTCGTTCCTCTGGTAACCGCCGGAGCAGGCGGCGTGAACGCGGGCTGTGATATGCTTCGCGTTCGCGCCGTCTTTCTTTTGTGACCGGCTCGCGCATGCCTTTGCCTAAAGGAGAACGTTGTGAAACATGCCGCCTCCATCCTGGTGCTGGCGCTGAGCCTCGCTCTTGCGGGCAGCGCCGTCGCACAGGCGCCTTCCGACACGCTCAAGAAACTCTTCGACGACGAATGGGCGTGGCGCCTGCGCGAGAATCCGCTGTTTGCCACCTCGGTAGGTGACCACAGTTACGATGACAAGTTGCCATCCGTCACCGTGGCGGACGCGGAGCGGCGCGACAAGGACACTCGCGATTTCCAGAAACGCCTGCAGGCCATCGATCGCACGAAGCTCAACGACGCTGATCGCATCAACTACGACATCTTTGCGCGGAGCTTGAACGATCGCATCACGGACGACCAGTTCAAGGGCTACCTCATGCCCATCACCAACCGGGAGGGCTTTCACACCGACTTCCCGCAGCTTCCCGACAATGTTCCGCTCTCCACGGTGAAGGACTACGAGAATTACTGCGCGCGGCTGGAGGCGGCGCGCACATACTTTGACCAGCAGATCGACCTGATGCGCACCGGCTTGAAGGCCGGCTATGTGCTCCCCAAAGTCGTCATGGAGGGGCTTGTCGACACGGTGTCGCCGCACGTCGTGGATGATCCGACCAAGAGTCTTCTCTTCGCACCGTTCACCCATTTCCCCGATGCCATCAGCGCGGCAGATCGCACGCGCTTGACCGAGCGTGGGAAAAAAGCAATCACGTCCTCGGTGGTGCCGGCGTTCACCGACCTGCGCGATTTTTTTGCCAAGGAATACGTGCCGGGCGGGCGTGAATCGATCGCGTGCGCGAGCCTTCCCAACGGCAAGGCGTACTACGAATTCCTGGTGAAGGAATACACCACGCTCGATCTCACTCCGAAGCAGGTGAATGACACCGGCCTTTCCGAGGTGAAGCGCATCCACGGCGAGATGGACGCCGTCATCGCGAAGACCGGGTTCAAAGGCTCATTTGCGGACTTCGTCAATTTTCTGCGCACCGACCCGCGCTTCTACACCACCGATCCGCAGCAGCTGATGAAGGAGACGGCGTTCGTCCTGAAGAAAATCGACGGCCAATTGCCAACGCTCTTCAAGACGCTTCCGCGCCTGTCGTACGGCATCAAGCCCATTCCGGATTTCATGGCGCCCAAGACCACGACGGCGTACTACGAGCCGGGCGCCGGCGACGGCACGCGCGCAGGTTGCTACCGCATCAACCTGTACGATCTCAAGAGCCGTCCGCTGTACGAAATCGAAGCGCTGTCATGCCACGAAGCGGTGCCGGGACATCATCTGCAGGGTGCGATCGCGCAGGAGCTTCCCGACGTTCCCATGTTTCGCCGTTACGACTGGGTGACCGCGTTCGGCGAAGGCTGGGGCCTGTACTCGGAACGGCTGGGTCTCGAGATGGGACTCTACCAGGATCCGTACAGTGACTTCGGGCGGCTGAGCTACGAGATGTGGCGCGCGATGCGCCTCGTCGTCGATACCGGCATGCACTACTTCGGATGGACGCGCCAGCAGGCGATCGACTACATGCTCGCCAACGGCGCCCTTTCCAAACGCAATATCGAAGCCGAGGTGGACCGCTACATCGCTTGGCCGGGGCAGGCGCTGGCGTACAAGACGGGTGAGCTCAAGATTCGCGAGCTGCGTGCGTATGCCACCAGGGAGCTGGGGCCGAAGTTCGACGTGCGCGAGTTCCACGACGTCGTGCTGTGGAGCGGCTGTGTGCCGCTGGACGTACTCGATGCCAACGTGAAAGCGTGGGTCGCCAAGAAGAAGCAGAGCTAGTTCGCGCGCGCTGTTGCACAAAGAAAAAGCCGGGGTGAGAGCACCCCGGCTTTTCCGTTATAGCAGAGCCGTGCAGGCCGATTGCCCGCTACTTGAGCAATACCATGCGCCGGGTCTGGCTGAACTTGCCGGCCGTCATCTTGTAGAAGTACACGCCCGATGCGACCGGGGTGCCCCGATCATCCTGGCCGTTCCAGGTCACATCCCTCGCGCCGGCCGACTGATTCTCGTCGAGCAGGGTCCGAACCAAACGTCCTGTCGCGTCATACACGGCCATCGTGACGCGGCCGGGAGTGGAGAGTGTGTAATGGATCGTGGTTTGCGGGTTAAACGGATTGGGATGGTTCTGGTCGATGCGGCTCTGCAGCGGTGCGACCTGAACCCGCTGGATCTGCGACATGAATTCTCCATCGCCGTCCATCACCCCGATCTGGTAGCGGTACGATGTCCCCGGTGCCACCGAACGATCCGTGTAGTCGAAGGTGCCCCCGTCGACGTCGCCGACAGTCGCAACACGGACGAATGATGCACTGCCTTCGCCGCGGTAGACGTTCACCGCCTGCACGCCCAGATCCGAAGCGAACGTTCCGTGGAGCGAGACCACACCGTCTCTGGCCTTGGCCTCAAACGAGGAAATGGCAACTGCGACCGGTCCGCAGGCCACTCCAAAGGCACCAATCAGGCCGCACGAATTATTGCCCGGTGCGGCGGGAGAATTGGAGTCGATGTGAAAATTGTCATGGAGCGCATCGCAAAAGAGAGGATCCACGACCGTCTCGCCAGGCTTGAGAACGCCCGAGCTGGTGGCTTTCTTGTTGTGCCAGTAGATATTGCAGGTGCGGTCGTCGGTGGTGTTCCCGAGGTCGTTCCAGCCCACTGCATTCGGGTCATTGACCAGAAGGTTGCGCTTGAACGTCACGTTGGAGTTAAAAATGTGAATGGTCGCGCCGGAAGCATGGTTGTTGACGAACGTGTTGCCCAACACGTTGACTGTTGAAAGCTCTCCGTAGATGCCGGAAATCTCACTTCCATTGTTCTTGAACAGGCAGTCGCTGACCGTGCAAATGGACCCGGTGTTGAATCCGAGCGCGGCGACTTCGCCGGAGTCGTTGCCGTCGAACGTACACCGTGTAAACGTGGCGGTGCCGTTCACCACCACGACGCCGGCGCCGCCGCGATGCTCGGCGAAGTTGTTCTTGAAGACGCAGTCCTGCACATCCATGACCGAGCCCGCGTCGCGACAGATGACAGCCGCGCCGTCGAATTCCGAATAGTTGTCCAGGAAAACGCAATTCTTGACGGTGGCGGTCGCGGTCAGCTGCACGCGCAGGCCGGCACCCGCGCTGATCTGGGTGCCATTGCGAATTGTGAAGCCGTCCACCACGGTGCCCGTCCCCGCGCGGAAAATCAGGAGACGCCGGACACCCTC
>DATEHD010000227.1:0-2693 GCA_035279765.1 Candidatus Krumholzibacteriia bacterium
GACGCTATTGTCGTTCGTCGCCCACTCGGCTTGGAGATCGGCCAAGGGACTTTCTCCCGACGGCTGCTCCGCGATCTCCGCAAACCCACCCCCTGGCGTGATCGAGAGCACACGCGCATTCGCGCCGAAGACGCCGAACGCCACGTTGTTGGCGTTCCCGAGCGGCGCAAGTGTGACGGCCACGCCAGTCGCGCCGTCGGTGCTCGCGGTTCCGGTCTGGACGATGGCGCCCGCCCCGTTCGCGCCCGAGATATCCACGCCGTCCCACTGCACCACGATCCACTCGGCGTTGGATTCTGTCTTGTTGAACGTGATCGTGATCGGACCGCTGCCCGGCGTCGCGCTCATCGCGCGGTACACCGACATGCGTTTCTTCGGGACGCTGATCGACTCGAACGTGGTCGTGGCGACTTCCTGCCAGCCCGTCATTCCACCGCCCGACACGGTGGGACTTCCGGCGCCGGCCGACGCGTGCCCCAGGACGGCAACCGTGATCAGCGCGTTGGGCGCCGGTGCAATCGGGGCGGTGGCATAGACCTTCTGATTGACCGTGCCGGTGCCGGCAGTCAGCAGCGTTGGCGTAATACCGGCGCTGAGCAGCGTCGTGGCTGCAGGGGGTGGGGCCGTGACCTCCACGGGGGCGTAAACCGAAGGCTCGCCGCAGGTTAAGCAGACGAGCGCGACACCCACGGTTTTCGCTGCACGGAGTAGACGCGTGCGAATCATTTTTCAACTGTGGTGGCACGTTCTGAGCCTTGTTGTTGCAGACTGAGAACATGCGGCTAACCGACTGTGGCACTGAGGGATGCGCCTGGAGACTGGTCTCTTTCCGCGTCCTTTTCGACCGCGGCTTGTGTCTCTGGCTAAGCGATAGTGTAGCGAGGGATTTACAGCACCCCGGGGCACCAAAAACGGGCCGCTCAGTCCTGTAGTCGATTCCCTTCACCGCCGAGGACCTGATGATCATCACGTGGATGGCCGTCGCCGCATTGACGGTCGCTCAGACCGATAGTGCATTGTTGCGCGAGCTGGTTCAGATCGAGAGCGAAATCGCGCGCGCCAACCGCGAATGCGATTACAAGTACTTCGCGTATATCGAGGCCGAGGAGTTCATCTTCACGGACGCGAGCGGCGGCGTCACGACGAGAGCGCAGGATCTCGCCACCGAAAAGGACTGCAAGAAGGCCGATTATCGGTCGGAGCTCGACGAACCGCGGCTGTCGCGTTACGGCGATGTCGCGATTCTGAATGCGCGCAACAGTGTGTTCTTGAAGGATCGGCAGGGGCAGCCCGTGATCCGTCGCAACCGGTTCACGGACGTGTTTGTGCGACGAGACGGACGCTGGCAGCTGGTGAGTGGTCATTCCTCCCGCATTCCCGACCAACCCAAGCCGTAGTACGCCGCTTCCACAGCTGCGCATGGCTCGGTAACTTGAAGCCCGCGTCGTGGAGAGGTGGCCGAGTGGCTGAAGGCGGCGGTTTGCTAAACCGTTATAGGGGGTAATTCCCTTATCGGGGGTTCGAATCCCCCCCTCTCCGTACCCACACATGTCCATTCGCGTCCGCTTCGCCCCGTCGCCGACGGGCTACCTGCATGTCGGCGGCGCCCGCACCGCCCTCTTCAATTGGCTCTTCGCCCGCAAAGAAGGCGGCAAGTTCCTGCTTCGCATCGAAGACACCGACAAGGCGCGCTCCACCGATGAGAACACCCAGGTCATCCTCGACGGGCTGACCTGGCTGGGCCTCGACTGGGACGAGGCACCCATCTTCCAGGGCGCGCGGCTTGCCCGTCATCAACAAGTCGCCGATCAGCTGCTGAAGCAGGGCAATGCCTACATGGAGGAGGGCGCCATTCGACTGCGCGTCCCGCCGGGCGAGCTGTCGTGGGAGGATGCGGTCCACGGAAAGATCAGTTTCAAAGGTGAGGATATTCGCGATTTTGTGATTTTACGAGCCGATCGCTCCCCGCTCTACAACTTTGCCGTGGTCATCGACGACATCGATATGCAGATCACGCATGTCATTCGCGGCGACGATCACATCTCCAACACGCCGAAACAGCTGGCGGTGTACCGGGCTCTGGGTCAAATGACCCCAATTTTTGGTCACGTGCCAATGATTCACGGAAACGACGGAAAAAAACTTTCCAAACGGCACGGGGCGACGGCGGTCGGAGACTATCAACACCTGGGGATTCTCCCAGAGGCCATGCGCAATTTTCTCGCGCTTCTTGGATGGAGTCCGGGCGGCGATCGCGAGATCATGAGCAAGGAAGAACTGCGGAACCTCTTTGCGCTCGACGGGATTCTCAAAAAGCCGGCCGTCTTCGATACGACAAAGCTCGAGTGGATGAATGGGCAGTACCTCAGCGCCAAGACCGCTGACGAGCTGTACCCGATGGTGCAGCCCGAGCTCGCCAAGCTGGGTCTTCAAGGCGCCGAGGACGCGATTCTGAAGGCGATCGGCTCGGTGAAGGCGCGCTCACGTACGACACTCGATGTGGCACGACAGGTGGCGGTGCGACTGGACGGCAAATTCGTCACGCTGGACGAGAAAGCCCAAAAGGCAATTGCGAAAGATCCGCAAGGGTACCATGCATCATTGGCGGCGAGCGTGACGGCCCTGAGGAACGCACCCGATTGGTCGCCCGGGAATCTCGAGCAGGTGCTGCGCGATCTCGCCGAGCAGCGCAG
>DATEHD010000228.1:0-10053 GCA_035279765.1 Candidatus Krumholzibacteriia bacterium
TCGCGCGGCCAACCGTCGCGTCGAATTCAGCAAGATCTAGGAGAACACACCATCATGAAACGCTCCCTTTCATGGCTCTTCGCAACCTTGCTCTTCATTTCGTGCGGTTCCGGTGACAACGGCGCCGGCCCGGGCGGCGGAAACAACAACAACCCGCCCACACCGCAACCGACAGCAGTGGGTGCGCCCGACGGTGGCGCGACCTCGCAAACCATCGGCGCGGCCGGTGGCGTTGTGATGAGTGAAGACAGCGTGCTCACGCTGAACATTCCGGCAGGCGCACTTGCAGCGGATACGTTGATCACCATTCAGCCGATCACCAATACCGCGTGGGGCGGCGCCGGCAAGGGCTATCGTCTCACGCCGGATGGGCTGCATTTCAGCACTCCGGTTTCGTTGTCGTTCAAGGTCGACCCCGATTCGCTGGAAGGAACCAATTCCGACGTTATCGATGTCGCATTTCAGGACAGCAAGGGGCTCTGGTACATCCTGAAGAACCGCTCATTCGACGACGGTGCGAGCAGGCTGACAGCAACCACGTCACACTTCACGGACTATGCCCGGGTGGAGGGAATTCAGATCCGTCCGGCGCGCGCCAGCGTGGCGCCGTTGGGCACGGTCAATCTGAAGGTGAAATACTGCTCCCGTGAAGCCTTCAACTCAGGTGGCGACGAGATCGCCGCGCTTCTCATTACGTGCGACGATGAGCTCGTGCCCCTGGGAACGTTCACGAACTGGGCTGTCAACCATAACAGTGGCGGAACCGTGCCACTCGGCCGTGTCGTGTCCACCGGCGCAACCCGCGCGCGCTACACGGCACCGGAAGGCGTGCCGCTGGGCAATCCGGTAGTCGTCAGCGTTGACTTCAAGAACGAAAACGGAATTACCAAACAGCTCACATCCAGGATCACCGTCATTGGCGGAAGTTACACAGGTGACATTACACACATCACCGGCAGTGGCGCGCCCGGCGAGAAAGCCGTGTTTCACCTGACCTGGACATCGCTGGGCATCAATGGAGGCTTTGAACAATTCACCGCAACGGGCACGATCGACTACACACCGCCGACGCTCCCATGCACGACCCATACATTCTCACCGACCACGGCGCCCATTCTGACGTCCGGCACGTTCATGATCATCGACCGCAACGACATTCCGTTCGCCGTCACGGTGACTGCCAGCGCGGAATGGGGCGTGCACGAATGCAACGATTGTGGCGGCACGATGAGCTGCGAGGACCACGACTTCGTCGCCGGATTTGGCGATGGTGGCACCGGCACCGTTACGGCGGATGGCAAATTGATTTCCGGCTCGTACGAGGACCTCGACACCGGAGAGATCTGGACTTACGAATTCACGCGACCTTGACGCATTCAAAAAACAGCGTCCCACAAGAAAGGCCGCCCGTTCGCGGGTGGCCTTTTTCATTTGCGGAGCTACTTGAGCAGACGAAACGTGGTGGAACGCGTCGCGCGGCGCGATGAGGCGTGGTCGGTGACAGCCACTTCGAGCACGTAATCGCCCGGGTCCAGGTTCTTTGTGATCGCCGACATGTGAACGGCGTCCTCCGGTCCGCTGGCAACACTCTCGAAGCTGGATCGAACCTGCACGCGACTTTCGTTCCCGCGGAAGGTCAGTTTTGACCACATGGATTGAGGCCCGGGTTTGGAGCGGACGCTGTATTCGACCGTGTACCCGCGCGCGCCACGATCATCGACGCCAATGTGGTAGACCTCGAAGTACAAGGGCACCGGCTGCCCCGCGCGATAACGGCACGACGGACGCGGGACGACTTCGAGCGGACCGCGATTGAACGCCGATTCTTCACGCGCCGATCCGATCGTGCGCGCCAGCTCGAGGTCGCTCATCGCGATGCCGCCATCCAGGTCGTCGCATTCCACCTCGCGCCTCACGGCTGCAAACCGCCCGCTTCCCTTCTCCTCCACCGTGACGGCGACCCGGTATGTGGCGGGCGGGAGTGTGATCGTAATCTGGTTCAACACCGTCGCCAGCGAATCACCCGCAAAGGGCTTGGTGCGAATCGTGTCCTCGCGCGCGTAACGCCCCACTTCGCGGCCACCGTAGTCCCAGAACACCGCGGTGGTGGTGAACTCGCGGGCGTTCGAGTCCACCTTGAGCGGACGCACGACGGACGCGAACTCGGTGCTCACGTCCACGCGATCCACACCGTCGCCGCCGCGAAAGGTATCCACGGCGACGTAGGCCGGGATGTGCATGTTCGCAAAATCGAACGGGTACACCGACGGCATCTGGTCGACGAGATCATAGTAGCCGTACACGCGGTCGATGAATCTGTCGAAGTCGCCGTCGGCCAGCGGCACCACGACACCCATGGTGTGTGGCAGCGGCGAATCGATATCCATGAAATCCATCGGGAAGTCGGGCTCGTGCACGCTCGCCAGCGTGCGTCGATCGTTGCGCGGGCGTTCGCTGGCGGGAAGCTGCACGGTCTCCTGGTACTGCACGAACCCGTATTTGCCTGTGTCGGAGAAACGCGCGTAGACGTTGAATTGCGGGTAGTACCACATCTCCTCGGCCGCAATGAACTCGCCGGGCGGAACCACATCGGGGTCCGATTGCATGCGCGCTCCCGGCTCTCCGTAGCGGATCAACACTTCGCCGCGGTCGTCCCATCCGGGCCACGTACCGCGGCGGAAGCGCGCCAGCGCTTCCTGCACGCGACGCTCGTGCTCGTCGCGGGCCTGGTTGACGTGGTCGGTGGGAATGGGATCGCGCGCCGCCCACCACGCGTCGATCCACTTGCGACATTGATCGGGCCGGGTATCGGACAGGAGATCGGCGAGCTCACCGGGATGCAACACGTACTGCATCGAGGCCACTTCGTGCAGAAGATCGGGAGGGAGCTTTTCGGTGCGCTTGCGCACCTCGCCGGAGGAGAGAGGCGTCTTTTCTCCCGCGCGCGGCGCCACCGGCCCGGCGATGGTCACCGCAGCCACTAGAAAGACAATGCAAGGAGTCGCGCGCACACAATCACTATAGCCGGGTTGGCGCGAACGTCGAGGCGGCGTTTCCCTACTCGGCGTGTTTCCTTCCGGGCGACCAGTGCGCGTAGAGGAGAAACTCGGGCGTGGTTCCCTTGATGAGTTGAGTGACCGAGAACCCGGGCAGAGAATCGAGGTACACCTTGTAGTGGCTCTCGCGCGTGAAACTCTTGTACTCGGTGCCGACGCCCCAACCCTTCCGGATCGGAGGCGAATCGAGGCGGACGTTGACGCCGTGCAACCAGTGCCGCGCGTCCAGTCCGCCGCCCTGGCCTTCATAGATCGATCCGTTCTTCACATAGACGAAGTGCATCCGGTAGCCCGCCGACAGAATCTGGTAACCGTTGTGGTCCATGTGGAAGTCGACGCGCGCACCGCCACCCGGGCCGTAGTCGTATTCGCGGATGCGTTCCTGGTTCGCGACCTGTGCAAGCTTCGAGTAGTCCGAGTTCACGCCGGCCAGGATGATGGCGAAAACGTCGCACCGCGTATTGAAGTCCATCCCGTGCCACGTTCCCCACTGCGAGAAGACCGTCGGACCCACGCTGGTTCCGCCCCACTCATAAGCAAACGTGTTCTCATATTCGAAGTGCTGCGTGAACGCCAGCATGTGACGCGGCGTTCCTTCGCCGCCCATTGCCGCTTCCCACCAGTTTCCCGCGATGTTGAAGCGAACCAGCGGATTTTTCTCGTCGGCAGCAAACTGGACGTCGGTGTCGAAGTAATCCCACGGACCGCGACGCGAATTCTCGAACACGTCGCCGTGCTCGTGCATGTAGCGCAGCCACATGTAATCGGTGTAGTCGTGCGAGAGCGACGGATAGAAACCGTTGCCCGACCGGCGCCAACCGATGGCCGTGTCGTGGAAGCTGCCGTTGGGCATCTTGTCCATGTCGTCTTCCGGATTGGAAGACACCTCCCAGGCCTGTCCCGAAAGAACGCGGTTGAAGCCGCGAATGGGATCGGTGACGAAACCGCCGGCTTCGTGCCAGAAGCGATTCCATCCCGTCGCTTCGTTGTCGAGGATCATGGACGAGAAGCGATACAACGTCTCGCCCACCGCGGTGCCACCGATGCCTGTCGAGATCATGTCGTTGAATGATATCGGGTGCGTCTCACCCATCCACTCCCACTGAAATGCGCCGCCAATTGCGATCGCGTATGACGGCCAGAACGAGATGCCGTTGGCGCGGGACGCGTTGTAGTAACACGCGCCATTGAAAGGATGAATGATCTGGTTGGTGCGGAACTGGTTGTCGTCCCAGGTGAGGCCTTCCTCGAGGTTGGCCCACCAGCTGCGCGGACTGATCTGGTTGAAGTTGGCGTTGCGCACGTACTCGTTGAAGGCCGACGCGCCCAGGTTGATGGCAAAGGTCTCACCAATGGCCCAGCCGTACGACGTGGGGACATGCCACGCGTCGTATTCCGTCGGAGCGGCGTTGGGGCCACCGTCGGTCCACCACAGCGTGCCCAGGCGGAACTGCCAGTCGAACCCCGACGACGCATCGCTCGGACCCCCGACCGGGGTGAGGTCGGTTTTCTCGACCACGTAATAATCAAGGAGCGCGGAGAAATCGATGGTAACGTGGTTGTTGAGATCCCACTCGAGGCCCGGAATCACGCCAACGTGAAAACCATCGGATGCTTTGGTCGGGCTGTCCCCGGTTTTGAAATCTGCCGGCAGCGGGTCCATGTTGAACAGCGACTCGCCAGTGTCGCCGTTGATGCGCGGGTGAAGACGCGCGAGTCCAAAACGTCCCTGCACGTACGGACGGAAGCGGCTCTCGGGCTTGAACACTTTGCCCGCGAGAATGTCAATGCGTTGAAAGCCAAATTCGGGTTCGTGGTCGTAGGGCGCA
The DNA here is from genome assembly GCA_035279765.1 of Candidatus Krumholzibacteriia bacterium. GTDB lineage: Bacteria > Krumholzibacteriota > Krumholzibacteriia > WVZY01 > JAKEHA01 > JAKEHA01. The sequence continues at coordinate 4,886 of DATEHD010000228.1, forward strand.
ACCAGGTTGAACGAGCCGAAGCTCAGCGAAAGTCCATAGCGCCAGCTGCCCTGCTGCTTCAAGATGCCGTACTCGCCCGTGGTTGCTTTGTGCAGGTAGTCGGCGAAATCACCGCGCTGATCGCCGGCACCGAGGTTGAAGAAGAAACCCCAGCGGGCTTTCTCGGATGCGCCCGGCAGCGCGCCGGTCATGGTGGATGAAGTCTGCGCGCGCGCGAAACACGGCGCGAGACAGATGAATGCAACCAGGGAAACAATGACACGACGCATGGGACACCCGCTTTGGTGAGACAAGCGCATCATCCTTCCGAAATCATCCACGATCAAGGGCAAACGAACCTGGCGCGCCGTCGTGTTAACCAGAAAGCTCGCGCGTACCGTATCGAATTACCGCATGCGCGGCAACCGATATGTGCTTGACGCGCGACGCGGCGCGGTCAAAGCTAGGACCGCACTCACAACCTGGGAGGAATCATGGAACAGGAGAAACGGAAACGCGGAGCCAACGCCATGTGGGTTATTCCGATCTTTGCCGCCTTTGCCGCGTTGTCGCGCATTGGTGACGTCCGCACCGTGGATTTTCTGCGGATCTTTGCCGCCGGAATGCTGGTGGGCGTCATGTTGACGCACTTCTTCCTTCTCATGTCTAACAAGAAGAAGACCGTTGCCTGAACGGATCTATGTGAAGCTGGTTCTTGTTCCCGTGCTCCTCGTCGCGGCCATGCTCTGGCTCCCCGACGCCGCGTCCGCGCGCGCGAAGACGGACCTTGTCTTCATCGGCAAGGCAGACCGCATCACCGGCGAGATCAAGCAGCTGGACCGGGGCATCCTCACGCTGAGCACCAACAACATCGGAACCGTCAACATCGAGTGGGAGGACGTCGACTCGCTCAACAGCGTTTACCTGTTCCGGGTCGAGGACCGCTTCGGACGGAAATATTTCGGCTCTTTGTTCATGTCCAGGGCGGGTGCGATCGAGGTGATTCACGCCAACCAGACCGAAACCGTCGCGGCGCTGGATGTGGTGTCCATCACACCGCTGGAAGCGGGTTTCTGGCAGCGCATCGACGGATCGATTGCGATCGGGTTTAGCTACACCAAGGCGACCACCATCGCCCAGCTCAACAGCGACTTCAACGTGCGCTACCGCACGCCGCTGCGCCAGGTGATCCTCGACGCGAGCAACATCGCCACATCGCAGGAAGGCGAAGACACCAAGCATCGCGAGGATCTGTCGCTCACGTACAACCGCCTGTTCAAGGGGCGTTGGTTCGCCACCCTCGCCGCAGGAGCGCAAACCAACGACGAACTCGGTCTTGACCTGCGCGCTTCATTGGCGCCCGGTGTGGGCCTGGATCTGATCCAGACCAATCACAATACAATGACGGCGACAGCGGGACTGAGCGGTAACCGCGAGTGGTCGGTCAACAGTGACGGAGAGTACAACCTGGAAGCTTTCTTCGGACTTGAGAACTCCACCTTCCGTTACGATTATCCGAAGACAGACATCACCATCGACGCGACACTCTACCCCAGCCTCACCACCTCGGGTCGCCTCCGCAGCGAAGTCGACATCAGCGCGAGCCGCGAGATCGTCAAGGATCTCACCATCGTGCTCTCATTTTATCATTCGTACGACAACAAGCCGCTCGACCCGGACGCGCAGAAGACGGACTATGGTATCGTGACCAGCGTGGGATGGACGTTCTGATCACAGAGAGGTGATCGACATGGGATTTTTTGACGTGATTGGACAGCACATCGCGGATTCGTGGGACATGGTGATCGGCCGCGGGTCCGGACCATTTCACCTGCGCTTGATCCTCCAGCCCGTGATGGCGACGCTGCTCGGCATTCGTGCCGGCCGCCGTGACGCGCGCGCCGGCCGTGCTCCCTATGCCTGGACGGTGCTCAAGGCCGACGACTCGCACGACCGCCGTGCACTGTTGCGCGACGGATGGGGCGATGTCGGCAAGGTGTACACCATCGCCATCGTGCTCGACGTGATCTACGGGCTGATCGCTTTCCACTGGGTCTACCCAATTCAGACCCTGCTGGTCGCGACCGTGCTGGCGCTCGTTCCTTACCTCATCTTCCGCGGACTGGCCAACCGCCTCGCTTCGAAGCGCCAAAAATGAGCAGAATCTCGGAAACAATTTCTTCTGCTTTGCAGCGTACAGACGCCAAGTTCATCTTTTCTCAATAAACGGATATGGTAGTCCGTAACATTTGGGATTAGACTCGCCGCGGTTTCAACTCGCACGACGTCTTGCGCCTGGAAACCGGGTTGGGCGTCGACCTACGCTCCTCTGAAAGGAAGGAAATCCATGAAAGTGGCACTCCTGTCACTGCTGTTTCTTGGCACCCTGACCATCGGGACGTCCATGGTGCGCGCCGACGACGAGCGCAAGTTCGAGGTCTACGGCTTCGCGCACTTCGACTACATCCAGGACTTCAACCGCGTGGATCCGGCCTGGGCCGCGACCCTGCGCCCCTCCAAGATCCCGACCGCGGACGGCACCTTCGGCAGCGACGGTCAGGCCATCCTGAGCGCGCGCCAGAGCCGTCTCGGCGTGCAGGCCAATCTCCCCACCGACATGGGCGCCGTATTCACAAAGTTCGAGTTCGACATGTTCGGTGTCGGCGTCGATGCGGGCCAGACCACGATCCGCCTGCGCCACGCCTATGGCCAGTGGGGACACTGGCTCGCGGGGCAGACCAACTCGCTCTTCATGGACGGCGACGTGTTCCCCAACACCGTCGACTACTGGGGACCGTGCGGAATGGTGTTCCTGCGCAACCCGCAGCTGCGTTTCACGACGTCGTCGTCGGACTCGCGCACGTTTGCGCTTGCGATCGAGCACCCGTCGAACGACGTCGACGCGGGCGAGCTGCGTAACGTCGACCCGTCGCTGGCCAATACCGTGTCCCAGAGCAAGGTGCCGGATGTTACCGCGCAAGTGCGTTTTGGACAGAGCTGGGGACATGTCCAGATTGCGGGAATCGTGCGCAAGCTCGGTTACGAGACCATCGGCGGACCCAACAGCGCGCCCAAGGGCTCGAAGTTGGGCGGTGGCGTCGACGTCACCTCCAACGTCAAGATGGGCGAGAAGGACGTGCTGCATCTCGGCGTTGTCGCCGGCAAGGGTATCGCGAACTATATGAACGATGGCGGCACCGACCTCGCAGCCGACGGCACGCTCACGCGGCCCGAAGCGGCGGCGGTTCCGCTCCTCGGCATGATCGCGTACTTCGACCACTACTGGAGCGAGCGTTTCTCGAGCTCGATCGGTTACAGCCGCACCGAGGTCGACAACGCCGACCTGCAGACGGACGCCGCGTTCCGTACCGGCCAGTATGCCTCCGGCAATCTTCTCTACTACCCCACGAAGAACGTCTTCATGGGTGGCGAAGTGTTGTGGGGCCAGCGCGAAGACAACGGCGGTGACACCGGAGAGGATTGGCGCTTCCAGTTCTCGGTTCACTATGGTTTCTCGGCACTCGACTAGAGGGAGAGTAAGATCATGTCAGTCACTTTCAAACGAATAACGGCTCTTGCGGCAGTTGCGATCGTTGCCGTGATGGCGACGGGCGCGCTCGCCAAGGACAAAACTCCGCCGCCGAATCCGTACCAGACGGCGGTGGACGCGGCGTACGCTAAATTCAAGGACATGCACGAAGGCAAGAACGCGGACTACATCCCTGCTCTCGCCAAAGTGGACCCGAACGTGTTCGGTATTGCGCTGGTGACGGGCGACGGCAAGGTCTACTCGGCCGGCGACCTCACCACCCAGGTGTCGATCCAGTCCATCTCCAAAGTCTTTACCATGGCACAGGTGATGGACGAGCAGGGGCCGGACGCCATTTACAACAACATCGGCGTCGACGCCACCGGCATGCGCTTCAACTCGATCGTCTCGGTCGAGATGTCGAAGAAGATGGCGGGCGGTCCGGAGATGAACGCCCTGGTGAACCCGGGTGCGATCACCGCGACAAGCATGGTGACGGGCGCTACGCGTGACGAGATCTGGAACAAGATCCTCGCCATCGACAGCGACTTTGCCGGCCGTCCGCTCACCGTGCTCAAGGACGTGTACGATTCCGAAGCGGCAACCAACCAGCGCAACCAGGCCATCGCGCAGCTGATGTACGCGTACGAGTACATCAAGTCCGAGCCGATGCGCGCTTGCGACATTTACACCGAGCAGTGCTCGATCGGTGTGACGGCGAAGGACCTCGCTTTGATGGCTGCGACGCTCGCCTTCGGCGGACAGAATCCTGTCACCAAGAAGCAGGTAGTGAAGACCGACATCATTCCGGAGGTGCTCGCCGTGATGGCGACGGCCGGACTCTATGATGATTCCGGCAAGTGGCTCTACCACACCGGCCTTCCCGCCAAGAGCGGCGTGGGCGGCGGCATCATCGCCGTTGCGCCCGGGAAGTTCGGCATCGCGGTGGTCTCGCCTCCGCTCGACGACGCGGGCAACAGCGTCAAGGCGCAGAAGGTGATCACCGACATCTCCAATGCGCTGGGCGGCAACCCGTACGCCGCTTCCAAGCCGATGCCGATGATGCCGGCCAAGAAGAAGTAACAATCAAACACACACGGGACCCGGTTGCAGAACCGGGTCCCGTTTTTTTGTCTCAAAAAGCGCCCCCACCCGCCGCGCTGTCGCGGGAGACTTCGCATGAAGGGATTCACGTTCGCCTGCCTGTTTGCGTTCGCCAGCAGCCACATCACGCCGGCGTTCGCGCAGCAGTTCAACTCGGACAGTTACCTGTCCAAGGCCCACGGCATGGCGACAATCATCCTCACCCTGGGCGAGCGCAACGACATGTACATGATGACGTTCTCGCTCATTCCGCGCTGGGAGTTCACGGCGGCAGCGTACACGTACCATCCGTCGGGAGACCGAACTGTCGACAACGGTTATTCGTCGTCCTATTTCTTCAAGTACATGATCTATGAGAACGCAGCGAAGACGGGCGGCTTTGCGGTGAAGGCGGGAACCGGGATGGATCCCGGCTACATTTCATCCTATGGACTCCAGGATGCGTTCCAGACCTACTGGATGAACGCGCCGGCGACGATTCCGCTCTTCAACAACCGTCTGTCGTGGGACGTCATGCCAGGCGCGAGTGTAACGCGCGACTGGGGCACCGACGAAC
>DATEHD010000229.1:0-2997 GCA_035279765.1 Candidatus Krumholzibacteriia bacterium
GGTTCTGACCGAGGATGACGTAAAGCGTGCCATCGGCGGTCAGGAAGCCAACCGGCTGTCCCTTCGTGATACAACCGGTCGCGCACTTCGCGTGGTCCATGCCCTTCGCGCCGTGGCCCATGTAACACGAGAGGTCGACGACTTCACCGGTGAGGGTGGTGGTCTTCGCCATTTCGGCGGCCGGCTTCTCGGCCGGTGTGGCGGCTTTCGCCGTGGGCGTGCACTGCGCCGCGGCAATCGCGGCATATGCCATCAGAACACACATCGCAACAACAAGAATCCGTTTCATATTCTGGCCTCCTAAGCCTTCACTCCAATTCGAAACACAACAGATTTACCACGAGCGCAGCGTCACGCCGCCATCGATCACGATGGCCTGGCCGATAATCGACGCTGCTGCATCGGAGCAGAGAAACAAAATGGTCTCTGCTACTTCTTCCGGCTCGATCCAGCGCTGCATGGGGATGCGCCGTTTGAGCCAGGTCTCGTCCACACCTTTGGTCATGTCTGTGCGGACGAATCCGGGACACACCGCATTGATGCGAATATTCTTTTCCACGTAATCGAGCGAAGCCGTCTTCGTCATGCCGATCACGGCGTGCTTGCTGGTCGCGTACGCGCCAAAGTTGGCACCCGGCCGAAATCCCCAGATGCTGCTTACGTTCACGATGGCGCCGCCGTTTTTCTGCATCATCGCCAGCTCTTCGCGCATGCACAGCCACGTGCCCTTGGCGTTGATATCCATCACGTGATCGAACATGCTCTCTTCGAGATCGCCCATCGGTGTCGGATCCTGCTGCACGCCGGCGTTGTTCACCGCTGCATCGATCCGTCCCCAGCGCTCGCGAACTTGCGCAAACGCGCTTTTCACCTGCTGCGCGTCGCCCACATCCGCGCGAAGAAACATTGCTTCCGTGCCCGCACTTTGCACGCGCTCGAGCGCCTTGGCGCCTTCGTTTTCGCGCCGCGCCAGGAGCGCCACCTTTGCGCCTTCATTGGCGAACGCGATCGCGGTCGCAAGTCCGATCCCCGCGCTCGCTCCGGTCACCACCGCCACTTTTCCTTCGAAGCGGCGACCGGGCGCGTTTCCGCCACTTCCGAGGGCTTTTTTCAGAAAATCTTTCATCCTGTACGGATGGTAACGGGTCTACTCCCCTTAAACAGTACAAAACTCCCGGCACCCGGTTCCAAACTTCGCGGGGCGTACGCGCCAACCCGATTTAAGACCCGGCGCTCCGCGATTCGGCCCCTCCATTATAGGAAGGAACGTGGCGACGCGCTGGCGCCCTACTCACCTTTTTTCTCGTCGTCCTTTTCCTGGTCGCCGTCCTTGTCTTTCGCCTTCATGGGCACCAGTTCCATTCCGCATTTCGGGCATACGCCCGGCTTGTCGGAGCGAACCTCCGGATCCATCTCACACGTGTACATCGTCGGCTGTTTAGCCGGCTTGGCGCCCGCCGACTTGGTGTTCTTCGCCGCGGACGCGCCGATGCTCGCCAGCTCGATGGCGTGCATGCCCTGACGATCGATGACGGTGCCGGTGATCGTGGAGGTCGTCCCGACGTAGTTCGCCACCATGGCGTTCACGGGTTGGTGATCCTTGCCGATGATTGTGTAGAGCTTGCCCTTCACCAGGTATCCAACTGGCAGACCCTTTTCCATGCAACTCTTCGCACACTTGGCGTGGTCCGCGCCCGTCGCCGTATCCGGGTGCTTCATGTAGCAGTACAGGTCCACAACTTCTCCGGTGAGGGTCACGGTCTTGTCGGCGTTCTCCGTCTTGCCGTCCTTGCTCTTGTCGTCGCTCTCCGTGTTGCCCTCCGTCTTGGTGGTCCCTTTGTGCTTGCCGCTCTTTCCGTATTGCGGATCCGCCTGCGCAACGGCCGCGGTCGCCAACACGGCGAGCAGCATCAACATGACAATTCGTTTCATCTCCGTACCTCCGTTTTGAACGAAATCAAGGTCACGACGATGCCAGCTCGTGACCCACCGGCAGTCCTCTCACACATGTGTCCTCCGCAAGCGGAGCGCGTTGCCCACGACCGACACCGAGCTGAAGCTCATCGCCGCGGCCGCGATCATGGGACTCAACAACAAACCAAAAAATGGATAGAGAACGCCTGCAGCGAGGGGAATGCCGGCGGCGTTATAGACGAAGGCGAAGAAAAGATTCTGTTTGATGTTCCTCATCGTGGATCGGCTCAAGCGTCTGGCGCGCGCGATCGCGCGCAGGTCGCCTTTCACCAGGGTGACGCTGGCACTTTCCATCGCCACGTCGGTACCCGTCCCCATCGCGATTCCGACCTGGGCCTGCGCCAGCGCGGGCGCGTCGTTGATTCCGTCTCCCGCCATGGCAACGACACGGCCTTCGGCCTGGAGCCGCATGATCGCGGCGACCTTCTGATCGGGTTGCACCTCCGCCATCACCTCATCGATACCGAGCTTCTTCGCGACCGCCTGTGCCGTGATCGTGCTGTCACCGGTGAGCATGACGATGCGCACGCCTTCAGCATGCAGAGTCCGGATGGCTTCAGACGTACTTGACTTGATCGGATCGGCCACTTGGATAAGACCGGCGATCTTGCCACCGACGGCGACGAACATCGTGGTCTGTCCATCGCTGCGAAGCTCGTCGGCACGAGTGGCGAGCGCACTCGTGTCGATGCGGAGCGCGTCCATCATGGCGCGGTTGCCGAGCGCCAGGACCTGGTCCTCCACGCGCCCCGTGACTCCCTGGCCCGTAATGGACTGGAACGATTCGACGCTCGCCAGCACCAAGCCCCGCTCTTCGGCTCCCGTGACGATCGCGGACGCGAGCGGATGCTCGCTACCGCGCTCCAGGCTTGCCGCCAGGCGTAGGACGTCGGCTTCTTCGAAGCCGGCTGCCGCCACAACGCCGACGAGCTTCGGCTTTCCTTCTGTCAGGGTTCCGGTCTTGTCGACCACCAGGGTATCCACGCTGCGAAGCATCTCGACAGCTTCCGCGTTCCGGAACAG
>DATEHD010000230.1:0-2255 GCA_035279765.1 Candidatus Krumholzibacteriia bacterium
GATGGAAGGTGCACGCTCGACGTCGTGCCGCCGGGCCCCGAGATTGTATTGGGACCGATCAGCGGTGCCGGTGAAAGCGGCGTATTCATAAACCACTCGGGGAGAAGCGGATTCCACACGCCGTCCTGGTTCAAATCGATCCAGGAATTGACCCACAACGGCGTGACGGCATAATTGTGCGCATTGGCGACATTGTCGTTCGCCGTTCGGACCCAGGCCGTCACGTTGAGCGTCCGTCCCCAGATCGGCGGATTGGGATAGAACGTAACGCCGTCGTCATACGGATCCAGATCGACGGTGTTCGCCTCACACTCGCCGTCAACGTTCGAATTGTCGTTTTGTCCCAGCCATTCGTAAGTCCAGTTGCGCACCGGCTGACGCGGCTTGATGGCGAGAATGTGTTCGGCGCCGGAGGCGACGGCATCCAAAGTGAGTCCGTTGAGATGGCGCCCCAGCCCGGCCCGGTGCACAATCGTCGGATACCGGCCGGCGATATTGGTCCACGGATCGGGTGCGTCACCGAGGTCAGGGCAATAGAGGAAGTTCTCGCCGTCGCGATCCTGATTCTTGAGGGTTTGATTCGCCCATCCTCCGCCCAGCGGTCCCAGCGGGATCTTCCAGTACTGTTCCATCAAGGCGTTGGCCGGGTCATTCATGATTCCGCCCAGCGGCTCGATGTGACCTAGGCCGACGAAGTGCCCGAACTCGTGCATCGCGATGTTCAGCAGATCGACGTTGTGTTCCTGAATCAAGTTGCCGTTGAGGTCGGTGTCGCCGTCGGCGGGAGTGGGCCAGTTGAAATACGGTGGCAGATCGAGGTCGGCGGCGAGCGGCGAGCCGCTGGACTGCATCACGAAATGCCGCACCCCGTAGTACGGCACCGGAGCGGAATCGCTGTTGAAAATGACGTCGGCTTCGATAATACGCCCCGTGCTGGCGCTGCTGGTGGTGAGCACTTCGGCGATGAGCGTCTGCGGCAACGTCGTTGCATCAAAGATGACCGTGTTATAGCCGTCGAGCACGAAGCCGCCGTACGGAACCACGGCGCCCGTATTGATGAACCCCAGATCGCTGGGCAGGATTGCGTCCCAGCGCGCGAGCGCTGTCGCGAAGACGCCCTGGGCGAGGGCACGGTCGGCGGGTTCGTTGGGAATCAGGTTGTTGTTGAGATCGACAACGGGCGCGGTTCCCATCACCCACGGTACGCGGCAATTCGGCATCTCGCGCAGATCCCAGTGCGTGAACGGCGGTGGATCGTGGGGTGCCTTGCTACCCGGGCTGGCGGGATCAAGGATGCGGAAATTCTGTGCAAACGCGGGGGCCGCCATCGTGGCAAGTCCAAGCGCTACCGCGGTCAACCAGCGCAGCGAAGTATGGAGCGATTTCATGCTATCGCCCCGCTTCCGTCGCGACCCAGTGTTCAACCGAGTCGACGAATTCGTCGTAGGGAATGGCCCGCTCGACCACGATCTTGCGGCCGGATGCGTCGGTAACGATCGTCATCTTTCCCTGGCTGAGCCCCGTGATCGAAACCGGGTTCGATGGATCGCGTTCGAAGAAAACGATGACGTCCTGGTCGACAGCGAAGGTCGGCGCATCGCTGAGTTGCTGTACGATATCGCCCACGCGTCCACCGAGCATGCGCATGGTGAAACTGGCGGGCGACGCGACCATGCCTTTGAGCGTCTGAGCGACGTCAATGATCACCACGGTTTGAATCTGAGTTCGCTGCGCATTCCATTCGCTGCGCATGGAAACCACCCGTCCCTCGACAATGAGGTGCGAGTAAGCAACCAATTGTTCGTCGTTCAAACGTAGAGCGGTAGCGGAGCCTTCAGGAATGTGGATGGTCGTGAGCAGGCCAAGAAAAACCAGGCACACGAGTCCATAGCGGGATACAGAGGTACTCCGGGGGCGTGTCATGCCGAGACACCTCCTGCTGGTACGTGCACTGCATGCGCGCAACGCGCGCGCCAATTATCATGCGTGAGAGATGGCGGGTTGGCGGATCGCGGCATTACGCCACGTCCGAGCTGAGAGGAGGGTCGCCAGTGCGGCGACGACCAGTCCGTCATCCAACGACTTGACTATAAACGAACGACGCAGAACAAACAACCACCGTGGGCCTCCCACACCGGGAGACCTCGCGCATCATCCCTTCGGGTAGATCAACGTGAGCCCCACGCGCAGCCCCCAGTCGGGGCCGCCGTCGGGGGCATCGAGATAAACGCGCGCGCCGCCGAACACACTCGCGC
>DATEHD010000231.1:0-5890 GCA_035279765.1 Candidatus Krumholzibacteriia bacterium
CTCATGGAGGGGATTGTAACCGAAGAACTCCGCGCGAGCCTACGAGCTCAAGCGGCGGCGCGTACGCGGCCGCTCTTGAGCAGCCATGCGAGGAACGCGGCGGCCGCGATGTCGTACGACGAACAGAATGCCGGCCAGAACGTGGGGACTCCGGGATCGGCGACGATGCGGGCATGAAAGAGATCCATGAGCCCGTGCCCCGCCAACGCGAGCACGACCAGCCACAGTGACGACCTGAAGCCTGCAATGGTCAGGGCGAGGAAGCCTGCACCAATCAGGATCTCCGCGACAAGCGCGTGTGTGTCCGCTCCCATCACCGCGAACAAGGAGTAGAGCGCCGCGATGACCATCATGAAGGCGGGATAGAGCGCGCGGTCACGATCCAGCCCGGTGGCCCTGGCCAGGAGACTCACCGCAAGGGCCAGAGCCACACCGATGATCAGAGCCACAATTCGCTCATCTCTTTGTTTCTTGCCGGGCGATTCAGTGCAGCACTCCCGTGGGCAGCGCATCGAATAGATCCGTCATGATGATGCCGGGCGACTCCGTGGTGGGAAGGTTCATGAGGCGTCCAACCGTATTACAAAGATTCTGCTGCGAGTACGCCGTATCGATGGCCTGACCCGCGCGGATTCCCGGGCCGAGTGCCAGAAAGATGGTGTGCCGGCATCCGTCGCAACCGTCCCCGTGCTCCTTGAAACCACCGTGTGCATCGTCATGGCGGCCGTGATCGGCGGTGACGAACATGTACGTCCTGCCGGCATAGTCCGGGCTCGACTGCAGGTGGTTCCAGGTCAGATTGACGAGTGAATCCACCACATTGATGCTGTGCAGGTAATCACTCCAGACGCCGCTGTGGCCGGCCTGATCCACGTCTGAAAACGAGCACATCACCAGGTGCGGAGATTCGGCATCGAGGTGTTGAATCAGGTGATCGTAGGTATCGATATCATGCGGGGTGTCGAGGTCGGTCGTCGCACCGAAGGACGCGCCGTACGCCGCGCTGGTGCTGTACGCCACCGCACCGAGCTTGATCTTTCCAGTGACGAGCAGTGCGTCGCTGGCCGGAACGCCCCAGGCTTTGCGATAGTACTCGAACAATGTGGGGCTCGGGATTCGTGTAACTCCCTCGTCGTCGATGAACTGCCAGATACCGCTGAGGAGTGTGCCGTGTCCTGGATTGGTCGTGGTCACACCCAGATTTCGAAAATTGGAGCAGATGGTTCCCTGCGGCGCCAGCACATTCCATAGTTGGGGCACGTGCGTGTGCAGCGGGTCACCGAACGTCTCGCTGTAACGCGGTCCATCGATCACCACAATCACAACGCGCACATCCGGGGGCGCCGAAGTGTGAGCCACGCGCGTCACGGCCGGAGCCGGCTGCTCGGGTGTTGCGCACGAGCACACCAGCGCCACCGCGCAACAGGCGATCGCCACCAGCGCGCGAACGCGCCGGTCCCAGCCGTGTCGTGCCGTGTTCATACGCTCAATGCATCACGATCATTTTGCGCGTGACAGCCGCCGCATTCTGCGGCTGGATGCGCACAAAGTACACGCCGGATGGGACTGTCTTGGCGCGGTCGTCGCGGCCGTCCCATTCGAGCTCATACCCGCCGGACGCACGAACGCCGGAGAACAGCGAGCGCACAAAACGGCCGGCCGTGTCGTACACCTTCACGGTGTGCGCACTGGCGCCGGGCGGGACGCTGTATCCGATACGTGTGACACTGGCGGAAGGGTTGGGACGCAACTCGGTGATCGCCCACGGGGCCTTCGGCGTCGAGGACGGCACCGCCGTCGGAACCGTGATCGCCAGGTAAAAGGCACGCGCGTCCTGCAGCGCCTGGTCGAACGCCGCGCGCGTTTGCAGGGGGAAGTAGCCCAACGCGTTGAAGGTCGCTTCCAGACCGTCGACCATCGAAAGAAAATGGATCGCCGCTTCGGCCGACGAGCCGTGACTCGCGGGATCACTCAGAACGTAGACGGGACCGGTTTGGGCAAACAGCCCGCTCGCATCGATCGGATGCCACGGCTGCGGACTCGCCAGCGTGCCCGTGGCGCGCGCCACGATCCACGTGAGCCCGTCGCGCGGGACATCGACGGCGCCCGAGATGGTTCGTGCCGATCCCCCCGCTGCGGTGATGGTTTGCAGCGTGCCGGTATTGCCGATGATCTCGATCTTCTGGATCGGAAGTGCGCATGTCGCGGTGACTGTGACGCGCAACTGGGGTTTGGAACCATTGGCGACCGTTTCGCCCGGTTCCTTTCCCTCCACGTCAAGGTGCGTGAACAATGGATAATTGCTCACGAATGACCGGCCGGCTTTGAATGCGACGATCCACGAATCCATCGTGAACGCTCCGGTCGTGTGCACGTAGGTTCGATACCCGCCGAGGGGCTTCGAAAAGCCCCAACCAAGAGCGCAGTCTGTGCCCGCCGACGGCGGGAGGTGAAAGCCCGCGTTGAGCGCCTCAAAATAGCTCGCCACGCACGCAGGAGGCATTGCATTGGTGTACGTCAGCAGATCCATGGCGTCGACAGCGCCCGCCGGAAGGTCGATCGCCATTCCGCGCCACATCCCTCCGCCCGGCCACGGACCGGTGTCGTTCATGTCGGTGGTGGCGTACGGATGGGTGGCGATCACCGCCGTTTCGCCCGCCTGCGCATGAACGACCTGGTGGATGTACTTGTCGAGCGTCACCCCGCACAGCACTCCCTGCTGCGAGCACCCCGGATCCGGGATCCACTGCCGGAGCCCGAGTATCGCCAGGTGGGAGAAGTGCGCGTTGCGATCTTCCTTGCTGAAATGGATGATGCGATTGGCCTCGCTCACCGGCTCGATGGCGCCGCGGAAGTTGGACTGCTCCTCCATGGCGTTGGTGTAGTTGAGATCCTCGGCTTTCATGGCAAGCAGCAGGTCACTGGCGCCGAGCGTATAGATCAATGGCTGGTGCGTAATGTGAGCGTGCGTGTCGGCCGAATACCACCCCAGGGAGTTCATGTTGGCGAAACGCCTGAGTGTGAGCGTGAGCGTCGCGGCTTGCGAGACCTGAAGCGTCGTGTCGAGGGGAACGTATTCGAAGCCGTGTCCCGCGCGGATCGTCACCGGGCCCGTCGACACATTCACCTGGACGTTTCCGTCACAACAAAAATGACTGTATGCGCCGATGAATTGATACAGATGCGCGGCCGGATCCACGGGAGGACACGATGTCGAGCCGTTGAACACGCCCGCGCGCACCGGCAGCACCGGGCCCGACTGGTCGCGGAACTGGAGAGTAAGCAGAACCTGGGCGGAGGCGGCGACAGACGCGGTCCCAGCCAGCAGGCCGATGCACAGAAGGAGTAACTTCGCGGTATATGCGGTCGGGCATCGCATACGTCGTCCCCGCTGCGTGCTTGCACGCGAGCGGCCTGGTGCGCCTCTACCAACGCGGTTACATCAATGGGGTACGGGCTCGCCAATCCCTCTGAACTGCAAGGGCGTGAATTATCTCATAAATCGCGGGGGAAATCCGCTGGAACGGAATCGCCGGTGGCTACTGGGCTTACATCCATCGGATGGGGTCAGGCCAGAAGCCCGTCGATGGCCGCGTCGATCACGTGAGCGATCAGCTTCTTGCGATCGGTCCAGGGAAACGTGGGACGGGAGATGAGGAGCGATGTGATGCCGTGCGCGGCGGCCCATAGCGCCTGGCTGGCGGCATCCGCGTCCATGCGGCGGAAGCGCTTTTCGTCGATGCAGCGTTGAACGAGCGCGCGCATGCGCTCGTAGGTGACATGGGGCTTGCGCGGCCGCTGCCCCGGGCGGCGCAGGATGAATGCGAACTCGTACGCGCTCGCGTTGGCGAGACCGAACTCCACATAGGCGCGTCCGGCCTTGCGCAGGAACTGAACGGGATCGCCGCGCCGCACCGACTCGGACACGATGCCCAGCCCTTCCGCGAATTGTTCGAAGCTCTCGTCGACGAGGCAGTCGAAGATCGCGTCCTTGTCCTTGAAGTGCAGGTAGAGGTTGGCGTGCGAGCAGCCGACCTTTTCGGCCAGCTGGCGCATCGAGACGCCCTCGTAACCATACTCAACGAACGTTTCCCGGGCCGCGTCGAGGATCGACCGGCGGAGGGCCTCGCGATACTGCTCGCGGGGTGTACGAATGGATGCGGCTTGACTTTTCATAACCAGTGGTCATAATACTGACCAGTGGTCATTCGTGTCAAGATGAAATGATGAGGTGCGTCATGCTTCGTTCACTCAAGCGCTCGATCTCTGCTCTCGCCCTCGCGCTGGTTCTCTCCGCCGTCGTTCTCTTCCCCGCGGCGGCCGCCGACAAAGTCGTTCAAGAAGACCGCGTCATCGCCGGCGGACCCGACAAGTCACTCGAGGTGCGCCACCTCGTTCTCAAAGGAACCAACGAGCAAATTGGCCGGGCGCTGGCCGAGATCGCGAAGGAACGCTACGGCGTCAAACTCGAACGCGCCAGCGATCCCGAGCGCGTGCGCGCGATGCGTAAATTCCTGGCGCAGAACTATCCCATTCTCCTCGATCGCATGCGCGGCGTGGCGGCGGCGTTCGGCAAATCCATCGACGACGACAAGTACGACTTCACAGCACTCGGGTTCACCGATCTCAAGGCCGGATGCTCGATCATCCACATGCCGCCGTCTGCGACGGTGAACGGCAAGAGTGTGGTGAGCCGCGACTACGACTTCACCACCGGTGATCTGTCGTTCGGATTCCTGAAACCGGGGATGCTGCATCCCACCGCGCGCCCCTATCTTCTCGAGCTGCACCCCGACAAGGGCTATGCATCCATCGCCATGTACGCCTACGACCTCTTGAGTGGTGTGGTCGACGGCATGAACTCCGAGGGCCTCATCGTCACCATGGCCATGGACGACGAAATCTTCGAGAAAGAGATGGAGCCCACGGGCGATCCGGCCGTGGGACTGGGCGAGCTGCAGACCATGCGCCTGCTTCTCGACACGTGCGCCAATGTCGACGAGGCGAAAGACGCGTTGATGGCGACCAAGCAGTACTACCAGTACGTCCCCGTGCATTACCTGATCGCCGATCGCTTCGGCAACGCGTTCGTCTGGGAGTACTCGCGGCTCCACAACAAGGAGTACATCATCGAGAATCCCGGAAAGCTTCTC
Organism: Candidatus Krumholzibacteriia bacterium; assembly: GCA_035279765.1. Lineage (GTDB taxonomy): Bacteria > Krumholzibacteriota > Krumholzibacteriia > WVZY01 > JAKEHA01 > JAKEHA01. The sequence goes on from DATEHD010000231.1 coordinate 5,154, forward strand.
GTGATGACCAACTTCACCATCCACGAGCACATGGAGAATGGCCTGCCGCCTTCGCCCGACGCGGCGCGGCCCGTGTGCAAGCGTTATGCATATCTCACGGAGAAACTCGCGAGCGGCAAGTTCGACGACAAAACCATCCGCGAGTTCCATGAGGGCTGCGATGCGCAGGCGTCGCAGGAAGTCGATCCGTCCCGTCCGCCCATGCGCACGTTCTGGAATGCGATGTACTACCCCGAAGACCGCCGCGTGCGCGTGAGCTACTACCTGGGCGAGGAGCCCTATCCCGGCCAGCCACGCCTCGTGAAGCAGATTCGATCCGACTACATGGAGTTCAAGATCGAGCCCACGCAGAAGAAGTCAGGCCAGACCCACGTGGCTTCCGCGGCGGCGGCCATCCCGGCCTCGTCCACCAACGCCGCACCCTCGGATCTTCAGAAAACCATCGAAGCCGCGGGCGGCGAAGTCGACGCGGACGGGTCGCGCATCACCGGCGTGGATCTCACCAAGGCCACCAGCCTGGCACCTGTGCTCCCACTTCTCTCCCGGTTGCGTGACGTCGAGACGCTCAATATTGGAAACACGAGTCTGAAAGATGACGACGTCCGCGCGCTGAGCGGATTGCCGAAGCTCGCGCAACTCGGTCTCGTGGGTGCCGCCATCACTGATGACGCCCTTGCCGTGATGAAGACGCTTCCCGCGTTGCACGTGCTTAATATTTCTCAAACCAAGGTTACCGA
>DATEHD010000232.1:0-2108 GCA_035279765.1 Candidatus Krumholzibacteriia bacterium
CGCATCATGTGGGCCGATCGGCAGATGCCGGTGCTCACCGCGATTCGCGAGCGGTTCGAGCGGGAGCAGCCGCTCAGCGGCTATCGCGTCTCGGCGTGCCTCCACGTGACGACCGAGACCGCGAACCTGATGCGCACGCTCAAGGCCGGCGGCGCGGAAACGTCGCTGTGCGCGTCCAATCCGCTTTCGACGCAGGATGACGTGGCGGCGAGCCTGGTGGCGGACTTCGGAATTCCGGTGTTCGCGATTCACGGCGAGGACAACGATACGTACTACAAGCACGTCAACCAGTCGCTCGATCTGAAACCGCAGATCACGATGGACGACGGCGCGGACCTCGTCTCCACGCTGCACTCGAGCCGCGACGACGCGCTCAAGGGCGTCTTTGGCGGCACCGAGGAGACGACGACGGGCGTCATTCGTCTGCGCGCCATGCAGAAGGACGGCGTGCTCAAGTTCCCGATCATTGCTGTCAACGACGCCATGACGAAGCACTTCTTCGACAACCGCTATGGCACCGGCCAGAGCACCATCGACGGTGTCCTGCGCGCCACCAACGTGCTGCTCTCGGGCTCCAACGTGGTGGTGCTCGGCTACGGCTGGTGCGGCCGCGGTGTGGCGCACCGCGCGCGCGGCATGGGCGCCAACGTGATCATCACCGAGATCGATCCGGTCAAGGCCATCGAGGCCGTGATGGACGGCTTCCGCGTGATGACGGGCCACGAAGCCGCCGAAGTTGGCGACGTGTTCATCACGCTGACAGGCAATATCGCCGTCATCCGTCGCGAGCACTTCGACAAGATGAAGGACGGCGCCATCGTGTGCAATTCGGGCCACTTCAACGTCGAGATCGAGCTCGAAGAGCTCGAGAAGATGGCGGTCAAGAAGAAGCGCGTGCGCAAGGACGTCGACCAGTACACGCTCAAGAACGGGCGTCGCATCAACATCCTGGGCGAGGGTCGTCTCATCAACCTCGCAGCGGCCGAAGGCCACCCCGCGTCGGTGATGGACATGAGCTTCGCCAACCAGGCGCTCTCCGCCGAGTACATGGTGAAGACGCACGGCTCGCTCAAGAAGGAAGTCTTCCCGGTGCCGGAGCGCATCGACAAGGAGATCGCCCGCTTGAAGCTGGTATCAATGGGCTACGACATCGACGTGCTCACCGATCAGCAGGTCAAGTACCTGGCCAGCTGGGAGCACGGCACGTAGTAGACGCGCGACAGCGCGTCGTTCTGTAAAACGCCGCCGGGATTTCCCGGCGGCGTTTTTTTGTACCTCGTGGGCCCAACCGCCTCCGCGTTAGTATCCCGAGACCATGAGTCGTCCCGTTCTCCTCTTCGATTCCGATTGCGGCTTCTGCCGGCGCTGGATTGCGCGCTGGCAGCATTTCACAGGCGATCGTGTGGAGTACGAGTCGTACCAATCCGCCGCCGACCGCTTTCCTGGAATCCCCCGCGGGAATTTTGCCCGCGCCGTTCATCTGATCGAGCCCGATGGCTCGCACACGAGCGGAGCGGAAGCGGTGTTCGGTGCCCTGGCGCACGGCGGACGACGCTGGCCGCTCGCCTTGTACGACAGCGTGCCCGGGTTCAAGTCCGTCAGCGAAGCGTTGTATCGCGTGGTTGCGGCCCATCGCAACGGCGCCATGCACATGACGAATGTGCTGTGGGGACGCCACGTTGTGCCTCCCGGCGAAACGCGTACGGTGTCGCTCTTCCTGCGCGCGATGGGGCTTGTCTACGCGATTGCTTTCCTCTCGATATGGGTTCAGGTGGTGAGTCTCGTGGGCCAGCATGGAATTTTGCCGGCGCAGGAGTTTCTGGATGCCGTCGGCTCGCAAATTGGAACGCTTCGCTTTTATCTGCTGCCGACGGTGTTCTGGGTGAACGCGAGCAACGTTGCGCTGCACATTGTGTGCGCACTGGGTGTGACGTCGTCGTTGGCGGTGGTCGCGGGTTTCATTCCCGCGCCCGGACTGCTCCTGTCGTGGGCGCTGTACTTGTCTCTGCTTGGAATCGGCCAGGACTTCCTGCGCTTCCAGTGGGATTCGCTTCTGCTCGAAGCCGGCATGGTGGCGGTGCTGCTGGCGCCGTGGCGCTGGCGTCTTC
>DATEHD010000233.1:0-3870 GCA_035279765.1 Candidatus Krumholzibacteriia bacterium
GATGGCGGCCCGAGGCCAGCGGTAGTTTTTCGATGTAGGGGTAGTAGGCGTCCTTGCCCTGGATGTCGATGTTGTCGTCGCTCTTTCCGAAGGCGGTCACCGGCGCGCTGCTCTCGACTTCGCCGCTCACGTACGAGGCCAGCTTCAGCTCCCCGCGCAGCGCCGCCACGTCGCCGCCCGTGATGTTGGGATTGTGCAGGAGTTTGTCGGTGAACTTCTCGAAGTCTTCGATGGCCTGGAGAAAATTGACGCGCTGGATGGTGAAGAGGTTGCTGCCCTCGGACATGACTTCCTGGCGCATGTACGTATCGATGCCGCCGAGCAGCGACACCACCGCGATCACGGACATGATGCCGACGATGTTACCAAGCAGCGTGAGAAAGGTGCGCAGCTTGTTGGCGAGCAGCCCGCTGTAGGCGATGCGGACGCCCTCGAAGAGGACGCGAAGCGACGGCCGCACGGGCTATTTCTCCTTTTCTTTCTCCCGCTTGATCTTCACGCGCTCGCCGTCCTTGAGCTCGGCAATGACTTTGAAGGGCCCGGAAACCACCTGCTCGCCCTTCGAGAGCCCCGACTTCACGATGAAGTTGCTCTGGCCCGCGATACCGACGCGCACGGGACGGAAGTGGGCCACGTCCTTGTCGACGACAAACACGCCTTCGATGTCCTTCGGCTTTGCTTCCGAGCCGCTGGTGTCCGCGGCGGCGCTGTTGGTGTCGGCCACCGCGTCGCCCTTCTTGGGCAGCTTATTTCCGTGCGCGCGCTCACGCTTGAGCCGCGCTTCGTCGCGCACGGTGAGACTCTGGATGGGAACCGCGAGGGCGGACTTCTCCTGCGCCACGGTGATGTCGACGGACGCCGAGAGACCGGGGCGCACGTTGGGGATGACATCCTTGATCGCGACCTTCACCTTGAAATCAACCGATTCCTGCCCGAGTCCTGCCTGCGAACGGATGGCGCTGTTGCCCACTTCGGTGACAACCCCCTGGAAGGTGGTGTCGGGACGCGCATCGAGGCGCACGACGGCAGGCTGACCCGGCTTCACCATGACGACCTCGGTCTCGTCCACGCGCACTTCCGCTTCGATCTCGGAGAGATCGGAGATGGTGAGCAAGACGGTGCCCGGATTGTTGAGCGTGCCCATGATGGCGCTTTCGCCTTCTTCGACGTTCAGGCCCGTGATGACGCCCGCCATCTCGGCGGTGATGCGCATCTGCGTCAGCTCGTGCTGCGCTTTCTTGAGCGACGAGCGCGTCTGCTGCAGCGTCTCGCTGGCACTCTTGGCGCGCGCCTGCGCCATGTCGATGGATGCCTTGGCACTCTTGAGCTCGGTATCCGACAGGAAGCCCTTCTCGGAGAGCTGCTGGGCGCGTTCGTAGTCGTCCTTGGCCTTCTGCAGCGCCGCGTTCTCGAGGTCGACGGACGCTTCCGCGCCGCGCACCGCCGCTTCCAGCTCGCTCACCGACGCTTCATAATTGGTGGCGTCGATCTCGAGCAGGAAGTCGCCCTTGTTGACGTGGTCGCCCTCCTTCACGGCGAGCCGGGTGACCTTGCCGATTGCCCCTGCGCTCACATTGACGCGCTTTTTGGGCTGGATCTCGCCCGACGCGGTGATCACCTTGGACACGTCGTGCAGAGCCACCGGGGTTACCTGCACCGCGGTGCGATGGCCCTGCTGTGACTTGATGTTGGCGAGCACCATGACGACGAGCACCAGCACGCCGCCTCCAATCAGGATCACCTTCTTCTTGCTCACTGCGTGCTTCCCTTCGTTTCCACGGTGACACGATCGGTTTCCACGAGCCCGTCGCGCAGGCGCACTTCGCGGTGCGCGTGGGCGGCGATGGCATCATCGTGGGTGACCACGATCAACGTGTTTCCCTGGCGGTGCAGATCCTTGAACAAGCGCATGATCTCTTCGCCGGATTTGGAGTCCAGGTTGCCGGTGGGCTCATCGGCGAGAATAAGAGAGGGGCGGTTGACGAGCGCGCGCGCAATGGCGACACGCTGGCGCTGTCCGCCCGAGAGCTCGTTGGGCCGGTGGTCGACGCGATCTTCCAGCCCGACAGCGCGCAGCGATTCGGCCACTCGCTCGCGCCGCTCCTTGGCGTCGATACCGGCGTAGATCAGCGGCAGCTCGACGTTCTGCATGGCACTGGCGCGGGGAAGCAGGTTGAAAGTCTGGAACACGAAACCGATCTCCCGATTTCGAATGTACGCGAGCTCGTCATCGACCATGCGCGTGACATCCTGCCCGTTCAGCACGTAGGTGCCTTCGCTGGGCGTGTCGAGACAGCCGATGATGTTCATGAAAGTGGTCTTGCCGGATCCGGACGGACCCATCAGCGCCACGTATTCGTTGCGTTCCACTTCGAGGTCGACACCGGCGAGGGCGTTGACCACGTGGTTGCCCATCTGGTAACGCCTGATGATACCGCGCATTTGTATGAGCATGAGGTCAAAAAGAGTCCCGGCCGGCATCACACCGCCCGGGACTCAATTGGGTTAACGGGTGGTGATCGGGCGGCCCGTCGCGCGCTGCAGGTCGGCGCGGTTGATCAGATAATCGACGCGTGCGTCGATCAATTGCGCCTGTGCTGCCACCAGCGACGAGTTGCTCTGGATCGTTTCCAGAATGGTGCCCGCGCCAACGCGATAGCGCTCTTCCGCCAGGCGCTGGTTCTCCTGCGCCGCATTGACGGTCTCGTCCGCCAGCGACAGTCGCTGCGACGCCTGGTCCAGATTCAACATGATCTGTTTCAGGTCGAGCACCGCGTTGATCTTGGCCTGCTGAAGATCATACTCCGAAATCCGGTGACGCGCTTTGGCATCCTGAATATTGGCCTTGGTCTGGAACCTGTCGAACACATTCCAGTCGAGGAACACGCCGAGCGACCAGACGTAGTCGCGTTTGAATACCTCGCCGTGCTCGGGGAAATCGCGGGCGCTCCATCCGTAGTTGAATCCCGCGCCGAGCGTGGGATAACGCGCCTTGTCTACGGCTGAGAGATTGGCCTCGGCCGCTTCCACGCGGTTGGCACTGGCCAGGAGATCGGAGCGATGGCCGAACATGTACTGCACTTCTTCGTCCATGTTGACAGGCGCGGGCGTCACCTCGATGGACTCGTCGATCTCGACCTGCGTGTCCTGCGGCAGGTAGAGCGTCGACTTGAAATTGGCCTCCGCCAGCGCTTCGGCGTTCTTGCGCGTGATCAGAAGCAGCTCGCTGTTGGACATGTCGACGCGCGCCTGCAGGAAGTCCGCCTTGGTGCGCGAGCCGATCTTGTAAAACGCTTCCACCTGGTCGAGGTTGCGTTTCTTGGCGTCGAGGTCGGTCTCCTGCACCTCGCGCAGCTTGCGCTGGCGCACGAGGTCGTAGTACTCGCGAATGACGAGCGCTTTGACGAGGTCACGGCTGTACTCGAGGTCGTTGGCGGCGGCCTGCGCGGAGCTCTTGGCGCGATGGATGTTGGCGTAGGTTGCCATCCAGTCCCACAGGTTGATCTGGCTGTTCATGCCGAAGGCATAGGACGGGTAGTCGAATCCCGAGGGTTGGATGGCGCGGCCTTGCGAATCGAACACGATACCCGTCGTCGGACCCGCCCAACTGTGACTGCCACGCGCCGAGATCCCAAAGTTGGGCATGACTCCGCCGTAGCTGCGAAGCACGTCGGAGCGAGCGGAGCTCAGGTTCTCGGAGGCGATCCCCACCTGCGTCGACGCGGTCAGCGCCACCTGCAGGCTTTTTTCCAGGTCGTATTTCTCGGCTTTCGCGGCGAGCGGGGCCAGGCACACAACCACGGCGAGGGCGAGACTCGCCCGGTGGATACTCATCGTCATTACCATCCCATTGGCAAGTAAGCAGTAAGA
>DATEHD010000234.1:0-12239 GCA_035279765.1 Candidatus Krumholzibacteriia bacterium
GCTCCGCGACCACCTCGGCCCCGAGCTGGCGCAGGCGGTGGATGCGATTCGTGATTGTCGCGGTCGCGTGATCGTCTCCGGGGTGGGCAAGTCGGGGCAGATCGCCAACAAGATCGCCAGCACGCTCACTTCGACGGGCACACCGAGCTTCTACGTGCACGCCTTCGAAGCGGGCCACGGCGATCTCGGCCTCGTGCGCGAGGAAGACGTTGTCATCGTCATCTCGAAAAGCGGCATGGGCGACGAGCTGCGCGATCTGCTGCCCGCGCTGAAAAAACTTGGCGTATTCGTGATCGCCATCACCGCGTCGCGCAGCTCATACCTGGCGCAGCATGCCAACGTCGTCCTCGACTTCGACGGATCGCACGAAGCGGGATGTCTCGGCCTCGCGCCCACCACCAGTGCTACCGTGTCGCTCGTTCTCGGCCACGTGCTGGCCAGCGCCCTGATGGATCGGCGCGGATTCACGGCGGAACAGTTTGCGCTCACGCACCCGGGCGGCATGCTCGGCCGCCGACTCACGCTCAAGGTGAAGGAGATCATGCGCACGGGCAAAGCGCTTCCCCTCGTCACCGAAAAGCAGACCTTGCGCGAAGCGCTGTTCGAAACCATGGAGAAGAGCATCGGCTGCGCGGGAGTTCTCGATGCGAAGGGGCGCCTCTCCGGTATCGTCACCGACGGCGACTTGAAGCGCATTATCACGCGCCGTGAAGATGCGCTGGATGTGGCCGTGGGCGATGTGATGACACGCAACCCGAAGACCATCGACGGCGACATGCTCGCGGCCGAAGCGCTCGAGAAGATGGAGATGAATCTCCCCGGCCCGCTGCTCATGTACTTCATCCTGGACGACGCCGGCAAGCCCGCCGGGCTCCTCCATCTGCACGACATTCTGCGCGCGGGGTTACGCAGCGAATAGCCGCGTTCGCGCGGCACGAAAAACAAAAAGCCCGGTCCGAGCGCTGGCTCGGGCCGGGCTTTCTTGCCTTGGTGCGCGCCGCGGAGACTAGTGCAGAATCGTCACGCGCTGCGTCGCCGTGGAATGGTTGGCGCTGACGCGAACCAGGTACGTGCCGCTGGGGAGCGCGTGGCCATGGTCATCGCGCCCGTCCCACAGAATGCGGCCGGTGCCCTGGCGATGGTTGGCGCCGTCGATATGGCGAACGCGCTCACCCTTGATCGAATACACGGCCACATCCACGGCCGCGGGAGTTGAAATGGTGAACTCGATCGTTGCCACCGCCGAAAACGGATTGGGGCCGATCGTCATCTTGATGGCCGGGTACGCCGGCGTATTGCCGATGCCGGTAACAGGCGATGTGCAGTTGCGCGGATTCGACGCCAGCGTGACGTCGTAGCTCGCGGCACCGGTGCCGGTGGTGCTGCTGATGCGATGGATGGAGCCGTTGGCCGGCAGCGCGGGTGCGCAAGCGCCCACCCACTTGCCCACGGTGACAGCCTGGCCGTAGCGGAACTGGTTGCTCGCGCCCCAGCACACATAGTCGACGATATCCGGACTGTTGGCGAAGTTCGACGACTTGTAGAGCATGATCTCGCCGCCGGCGTCCGTGTCGCCGAAGCCGGCCGGCCAGGGAACAGTCGCGTAGCTGCCCGCGTTGACGGTGAGTGACAGCGCCGAATACACGAACGGCGAGCACAGCCACCAGCCGGTCGTGTTGAAATTGGTGGCACCCGGGTTGAAGAACTCGATGAAATTGCCGGGATCGATCTGGGAAATGACGATGGGCGTCGCGATGCCGGTTCCGTCGTTGACAACGACGAGCGCCGGGTCGCAAACCGCGTGGACGTTCACTGCGACGAGAATGAGGAACGACATCAGGGCAAGCGTTCTCATGTGCGGCACCTCGGCTGCTGGATGTGAGATTGTCTTGAATGGGGCCCGCACAAGTATAGCGGGCGTCGGCACAAGATTTCCAGTCTGGTGCTTGGGTGCTGTGCAGCCACATCGGTTGCTGGCTCGTGGTTCGGGGCTCGACCGCTCAGTCAGATCCTCGCCCGGGGAATACCCAACTATAGCGGGCTGCGGATTCCTTCGCGGTCCGGCATTCGAACCCTGCGGTCGGCGTTTCTGCCAGCCTCGCAGGACGACCCGAATCCCTCGGCCCACGAGACAGTCGCACCCCTTCGGCGCCCGCCACACTGTGTGCTCGCCTGGGTTGGGTTTGTCGGCATAAGCTCTAGTTCTTTCTCATGATGGCTTATTTGGCACAGTCATTGCTTGACAGTGCCTTTGGAATGTGCTAACTACCGTAGTACGAACGATTTTGGCTGGTTTTCCAGCCCGTCGGGCGGTCGATTTTCTGGCACATTCACGCGAGGGTGGGCTGTGCGGACGAGGAAACGGATCAAACGCGCCGGTGAAGTGGCGCTGATCTCGAGCCTGAGCGCCGTCGCAAACGGGCTGCCGCCTCGAGCGGGTCGGGAGCTCTTCGCGCAACTCGGCGCCACCGCTGCTCGCTTCGCCAGGCGCGACTACGATCGCGCCGTTGCGAATCTCGGAATCGCCTTTCCGGAAGCGCCCGAGCCGGTTCGCCAGGCGCTGGCGGCCGCGATGTTCAAGCAGCTCGGACGCAACGCATTCGAGTTCCTGCGGCTGGAGGGCGCGACGCCCGACGCCGTGAAATCGCGCATCGGCCGGCTCGAAGGCATGGAGAATTATCTCGCCGCAAGCGCGCGCGGCAAAGGTGTCATCGGCCTCACGGGACACATCGGTTGCTGGGAGCTGCTCCCGGCCTACTTCGTGGCGATGGGGCATCCGGTGACTGTGGTGGGACGGCGGATGAGCGACGCGAGAATCAACCGCCGCCTGGTGAGCGCGCGAGAGGGCCTGGGAGTCACGTCGCTCGATCGTGACGATCACCCGCGGCCGATGTTCGATGTGCTCGCGCGTGGTGAGATACTCGGCGTGCTGATCGATCAGCACACGCGCGTCGCGGGCACATGGGTGCCGTTTTTCGGACGGCCCGCGCACACACCGACGGCGGTTGCGAAGCTGGCCATGGCCACCGGCGCCGCCATCGTGCCGATGGGAATTTTTCTCGAGCGCAGCGGAAGCCACACGGTCCGCGTGCAGCCCGAGATCGTGGTGAAGAACACGGGCAACCGCGAAGCCGACGTGCAGAGAATCACCGCCGACGCATCGCGCGCGGTGGAAGACCTGATCCGGCTGGATCCGTCGCAGTGGGTGTGGTTCCACCGCCGCTGGCGCGAGCCGCAGGGAGAACGGGTGGAGGCATATGCGGCGCAGGGTTAGCGCGTGGGCCGCGATCGTCCTCGCCGTGGCGCTGGGCTGCAGCGAGAAGAAGGCGAAGGAAGCGCCCGTCCAGGCCAACCAGTGGCCGGACGAAACCATGACGCAGTTCGTCACCCAGGAGACTGACAGCGGGCGCGTGCAGTGGAAGCTGGCGGCCCCGAAAGCGACGCGGTACAACGCGCGCAACGTCTTCATCCTGGACAACCCGAAGATCGAGTTTTTCGACCAGATGGGGAATTTGCAGACTACGCTGACGGCGAAAAATGGCGAATACTCGGTGCTGACCCACGACATGCTGGCGTACGGCAACGTGGTGGCGACATCGACCAAGGGCGAGATCCTGGAGACGGACAGCCTTCGTTATCTGAACGAGAAAGACAAGATCGTGAGCGACAGCCACGTCAAGCTGACACGCGGCCACGACGTCATCACGGGAATCGGAATGGAAGCGGATCACACGCTCGATTCCGTCGACATCAAGCGCAACATGCGCGCACGAATCGTGGAAGAGGATGGCAAGCTCGAGGACAGCAACTAGCGGCCTGGCGGAGATGGAAGAACCCGTCACCACCACGCACACGCGCCTCGTCACCGAGGGGCTGTACAAGTCTTACGGACGCCGCCGCGTCGTGAACAACGTGAGCGTCGAGGTCAACGGCGGCGAAGTGGTCGGGTTGCTCGGGCCCAACGGCGCCGGCAAGACGACAACGTTCTACATGATCGTCGGCATGGTGCGCCCCAACGAGGGCTCGATCAAACTCGACACCGCCGACATCACGCACATGCCGATGTACAAGCGCGCGCGCATGGGCATCGGGTATCTGCCGCAGGAGCCGTCGATTTTCCGCGGCATGAGCGTGGAGGACAACCTGATGGCGGTGATCGAGACCATGCCGTACAAGCGCTCGGAGCGCAAAGCGGTGCTCGAGCGCCTGCTCGGCCAGCTCGACATCGGACATATCCGAAAGAGCATGGGCTACCAGCTCTCGGGAGGCGAGCGCCGTCGCGTCGAGATCACGCGCGCGCTGGTGACGCAGCCGAAATTCATGCTCCTGGACGAGCCCTTCGCCGGCATCGATCCGCTGGCGGTGCAGGATCTGCAGATGATCGTCGGCAAGCTCAAGGAGCAGGGACTGGGAATTCTGATCACGGATCACAACGTGCGCGACACGTTGAGCATCACCGACCGCGCCTACATCATGTACGAAGGCGCGATCAAGCGTGCCGGCACTGCGTCCGAGCTCGCCTCGGATGCCGAAGTTCGCGAAATCTACCTGGGAAGTTCGTTCCGCCTCTAAATCAATTACGGAGCAGCGCGTTTTATGGACATGAAAATCGGTCTACATCTCCGGCAGCGACAGCAGCTCGTCATGACGCCGAAGCTTCAGCAGGCGCTGAAGCTCCTCCAGATGCCTGCCATCGAGCTCCAGCAGATGCTGAAGCAGGAAATCATGGAGAATCCGCTGCTCGAGGAAATCGAGGACTACGAGGAGACCGTCGAGGACGCCGATGAGTCGGGCGAGACGGCAGCCGAGGTGGACGGTCCCGCCACGGAGGCGACGCCGACCGAATCCCCTGTCGAGACAGGCGAGGAGGAAGACCGCGACACCAAGCCCGCCGAGGGCGAGGCGGGGGCGGAAACCGTGGATTGGGACGAATACTTCAACGAGGGTTTCGATCTCGGCAATGCCGCCGGCGAAGAAGAGCACAAGGAAGAGTTCTTCGAGAAAGTTCCGGTCGCCAAGCAGTCCTTCACGGACACGCTTACCGGCCAGCTGCGCATGATCACCGACGATCCCGTGCTGCTCGCGATCGGCGACTACCTGATCGGTTCGCTCGATGGCGGCGGCTATCTCACCTGCGACATCCAGGAAGCTGCCAATACCATCGGTGCTGCTGTCGAGCAGGTTGACCAGGTCCTGGAGATCATCCAGTCGTTCGACCCGCCCGGCGTGGGCGCGCGCAACCTGCAGGAGTGCCTGCTGCTCCAGCTGCGCCACCGCGGACTCGAGGATTCGCCCGCCGCGTACATCGTGCGCGACCACTTTGACGAGTTCAAACAGAAGAAATACGTCGAGATTGCACGCAAGCTGCGCCTGACCATCCAGGAAGTGCAGGAGCAGTGCAAGCTCATCTCCACGCTCGATCCCAAGCCCGGCCTCGAAGTTGTCGCCGAGGATCCCAAGTACGTGATCCCCGACCTCGTGGTGGACAGTATCGACGGCAAGTACGTGGTGTATCTCAACGACCGCAACATTCCGCGCCTGCGCGTCTCCCAGCACTACCACGACGAGCTCATGCGTGAAGTGCGCGACGGCGACAGCGAGGCCAAGGAATTCATCAACGCGCGCCTCAAGAGCGCCAAGTGGCTCATCCAGACCATCGAGCAGCGCCGCCGCACGATGGTGAAAGTGATGGAGTGCATCGTGCGCAAGCAGCGCGACTTCTTCGACAAGGGCACGGCATTTCTGAGACCGCTCACGCTGCAGCAGGTGGCGAGCGAGATCAACATGCACGAGTCCACCGTGAGCCGCGTCACCACCAACAAGTACGTGCAGACGCCGCGCGGCGTGTTCGAGCTGAAGTTCTTCTTCTCCTCGAGCCTGGGAACGCAGGACGGCGGCGAGGTGTCGGCCAAGAGCGCCAAGGACAAGATCCGCCGCATCATCGAGGCGGAGGGAGAGAAGGCGCCGCTCTCCGACCAGAAGATCGCCGATATGCTCAAGAAAGACGGGCTCAACATCGCCCGTCGTACCGTGGCGAAATACCGGGAGCAGCTCAATATCCTGCCGGCCCGGATGCGCAAGACGTATTAGCAGGCGTCTTTGCCTCGTGGCCGGTGGCCACGCTTGCTCAATGGCTGGAACGGGCTATATTGGAAGTGGGTTCGAGAATGACTCTCACCGCCACCTTATCCAGCACTCGAGTGGCGCCCTCCTTCCTGGCGTCGAAATTCCGCTCATATATCCACGATGTAACCACGAGCAATCTGCTCTAGAAAGGGTCGTCATGAACATCACTACGACCGCGAGACATTACGATCTGGCTCCGTCCCTCAAGGACTACGCCGAGGGCAAAGTGTCGCATCTGAAGAAGTATTTCGACCACATCGTGAACGCGCACATCATCTTTTCGCTGGAAAAATATCGTCAGCGCGTGGAAATTACGCTCCACGTGAACGGCAAGGACTTTGTTACCGTGCAGGAATCGGAAGACATGTACATCTCGGTGGATCGCGCCATCGAGAAGATCGAGGAACAGCTCAAGCGCTACAGCGGCCGCCTCAAGCGCCGCAAGAAAGCGCAGGGGCTGGGAGAAGTCTCGGGCGCAGCCGAAGCCGAAGGCGCTACTGAAGGCGCGATCGAAGGAGAGTGACGCCCGGACCCCGTGAGCAACGTACATAAGAAGAAAGCGCTCGCCGTCCAGCAGTTCCTCGCGGAAACGCGGGAGATGTTCTCGCTCGAGCTCGTCAACGGTATCGACGAGGGCGCGCTTCCCATCACCGTCACCGACATTCACCGGCCGGGGCTCGCCCTGGCCGGCTTCATGCAGAACTATCTCAACGAGCGCATCCAGATCCTCGGCGAGACGGAAATCCTCTACCTCAACACGCGTTCGGAAGACGTCCGCCATGAAGCGGTGGAGCGGCTCTTTTCCGTGCCGCTCGTATGCATCATCGTCACGCGCTCGCTCGACATTCCGGCCGAGCTCCTGCGCGGCGCCACCCGGCACCACGTGCCGCTGTTGCGCACGTCGATGCTCACCACACCCTTCATCCATGAGCTCACCCGCTACCTCGACGACAGCTTCGCCGAGACCTGCGAGATCCATGGCACGCTTGTGGATGTTTACGGCGTGGGGCTCCTGTTCACCGGCCACAGCGGCATCGGCAAGAGCGAGATTGCGCTCGACCTGGTGGAACGCGGCCACCGCCTGGTGGCGGACGATACCGTACACGTGACGCGCATCGCCGAGGACGTGCTGATCGGCCGCGGCAACCAGCACCTGCGCCATTTCATGGAGATCCGCGGCCTCGGCATCATCAACGTGCAGGACCTGTTCGGCATCCGCTCCGTGCGTGTCCAGAAGCGCATCGAGGTGGAGGTGCGCCTGGACGAGTGGGACCCCAAGAAGGACTGGAACCGGGCCGGCCTGGATGACCGCCTGACGCGCATTCTCGAAGTGGAGATCCCGCAGGTCGTGATTCCGCTTTTCCCCGGGAAGAACATCACGGTAATCTCCGAAGTAATCGCGATGAACCACATGTTGAAGGTGTACGGCATCAACGCGGCCGAGAAATTCAACACGCTGCTCATCGACATCATGAAAAGCGATCGTCAAACGAGGCACTACCTGCGGTACGACCGCGAATGACGCGAACCTTTGCGGGCACGAAAATGATATCGGCCATCGTCGTCACACACGGCAGGTTGGGGGCCGAATTCGTGGCCACCGCCCACAAGATCCTGGGCGAATTCTCCGGGGTCTATTCGCTTTCCAACGAAGACAAGACGCCGCAGATGCTGGCGGAAGAGATCGAGCACATCATGGAGCATGCCGGCTCCGATGACGCATTCATCCTGCTGGTTGATTTCCTGTATGGAAGCTGCGGCCACGCCACGCTGGCAGTCGAGCGCAATCACCGCAACGTGCACGTGGTTTCCGGTATCAACCTTCCCATGCTGCTGGCGTTCCTCAACAAGCGCAACGAAGTGCCGTTCGAGCGGCTTCCCGCCGAGCTCGCCGCGCGCGGACGCGACAGCATCCAATCGGTCGATACCGACCAACTCTAGCAGCAGCCCCCACCATGCCCGTCAAACTCGCCCGGATTGACGATCGACTGATACACGGACAGGTGATCCTCGGGTGGGTTCCGACCGTGAAGCCGGATCGCATCGTGGTGGCCAACGACCGTGTCGCGGGCAGCGACTGGGAGCGCAAGTTCTACTCCTCGTGCGTACCGCCCGAGGTGAATGTCTCGTTTGCCAGCGTGGCCGATGCGGCCCGGCAGATCGCGGGCGATCTGTATCAGAACGAGCAGATCATCGTGCTGCTCGAGTCGGCGCAGGACACGCTGCGTTTCATGGCGGCAGGCGTCGACCTCAAGGAAGTCAACGTGGGCGGGCTCCATTATCACGAAGGCTCGGTGGAGCTGCTGCCGTTCGTGTTTCTCGTCCACGAGGAGCGCAATGCGCTGCGCGAACTCGTGAAGCGCGGCGTCACACTCTCCGCGCAGGACGTTCCATCCAATCCTGCCAAGATCATCAATTCCCTCGTGGTGTAAATGCACGACCTCCTGCTGATCGCGATCATCGCCGCCATGCTCGCTCTGGATGATCGCGCCGGCTGGCAGAGCCTGGCCGGCGAGCCGGTGTTTTCGTCGCTGATTGTGGGGGTCGCGTTCGGCCACGTGGGGGCGGCGCTGCGCTGCGGAGTGGCGCTCCAGTGCGTGTGGCTCTCGATCGGCGCGGCGCGCGGCTCCCGCGGTCCCAATGCGGTGGTCGGGGGTGTGGTGGGTGCGGCGGCCACGTGTCTCTCACTCCATCGCAGCGGGGACCCGCGCGAGCCGTTGGTGATCGCTGCGGCGGTCTTCTGCGGACTCCTCGCCGGCGAGGCCGCGCAGTGGTTGGATGGACGGGCCGGGATTGTGCGTGAGCGTTGGCTCGAACGCTTTCGGTTGCCCGCGGATGTGAACGTGGCCAGCCGCAACTTGATTCTGTATTCAAGCGCGTCGGCGCTGTTCATCGCGCTTGTCAACGGCCTGATCAGCGCTGTCGCGCTGATTATCTCCCTCCGCGTCGCGGATCTCATCATCGATCGCGCCGGTCAGGCCGCGGCCGGCGTCACGGCCTGGGCGGCAGCGCTGCCGGCAATCGCACTGGCCACCATCGCGCATGCGTTCGCGACCAAAGCGCTGGGGCGGATGGCGGCTCTCGGGTTTGTGCTGGCGGTGGTGGTGGCATGGCTCCTGTAACCGGCAAGCTCACCCGCGGCGATTTGAATCGCATCTTCGCGCGCGCCCTGTTCATCCAGGCGGCCATGCACCGCCGCGGCATGCAAAACATCGGCGTCCTCAATGCGCTCGAGCCGGGTGCGGTTCGGGTGTCGAGCGACCCCGCGGGTGTGCTCGCCCGCCACAGCGAGCACTTCAACACCAACCCCAACATGGCGCCGATCGTGATCGGGGGAGTGCTGCGCATCGAGGAGGAGGGTGGGCGCGGGGGACCGGCGTCGGTGTCACGGTTCAAACAGGCGTGTGCGAGCGCCCTGGCGGCGGCGGGCGACGTGTTCTTTGGCGGCGGGCTGCGCCCCATCGCGTTGACTTTGGCCACCCTGTTTGCTATATACAGATTTTTTCCGGGGTTAGTGGCGGTCTTCGTCCTCTATAATGCCGCCCTGATCACGGTTCGTTATCGTGGCCTGTCGTTCGGTTACGCGCGCGGCTGGGGGCTCATCGATGCCTTCTCGAGTCCCCGGGTCCAGCGCGCGCTCGTTTTGGTCCGGACGGGTGCCGCGTGCGCGGGCGGTCTGCTCGCGGGAGTGATCGTCACCAGCGCCTTCCATGTGGGGATACGCGCGTTGGTTACGACGGTTCTGGTGGCCGCGCTGGCATGGTTCGCCGCGCGCCGGGGCATCCCGCCTTCGAGGCTTGCGCTCGCGCTCTTTCCGGTGGCGTGGATCGTCGCCATGATCCTCCACTGAGGCGCTCGGAAGAACTATGATCGAGTTCACCAGACAGGTCGGTAACCGCATCGGGCTCCATCTCCGGGCTGCAGGAGAGTTCGTCAAGGTCGCCGCGCAGTTTTCTAGCGAAGTCCGCGTTTATCACGGCGAGAAATTCGCCAATGGTAAGAGCATCCTCGGCCTGGCCAGCCTCGCCGCCGCACGCGGTGCCCAGGTTCGCGTCGAGATCGAAGGCCCCGACGAAGTCGCGGCGCGCAAAGCCATCGAAGCACTCTTCGACGCGAAGTTTTACGAGGACTAGTACACCGCCGACAGGCGGTGAACCCAACCTGATCCGAGCAAGGATGTTCCCGTCAGGAATCTCACAATGTCCCGCAGCAAGACCAACAAGTCAAACGGCCCGTCAAACATCGCTCCCAATGGCGCCGGCCGCTCCAAACTGGAGCTCGAGCGCCGCGGTGTGCCCGCGTCGCCCGGGATTGTGATCGGCACTGCGTTTGTGCGCGATGCCGATCGCATTTCCATTCCGCGCACGCTCATCGATCCGTCCCGTGCCGAGGATGAGATCGGGAGCCTCAAGCGCGCGCTCGACTCCACGAGCAATGACCTGCGCGCGCTCAAGCACGACATCGCGGCGCGCATGGGTGACGATCACGCGCGCATCTTCGATGCGCACATGATGATTCTCTCCGACATAACACTCGTCGACGACACCTCGGCGTTGATCCGCGGCGAGCGCCTCAGTGCGGCAGCCGCATTCGACAGGGTGATGAACCGGTTCATCGAGTCGATCGGAAGCATTGCGGACGAATATCTCAAAGAGCGCACGATCGACCTGCAGGATGTGAAGAAGCGCGTGCTGCGCTCGCTCGTCGGCGCGACGACCAGGGTGCAGCGTCCGGACGAGCCCAGCATCATCGTGGCGCACGACCTTTCGCCCAGCGACACCGCCCAGCTCGACCGCAGCCTGGTGGTGGCGTATGCCACCGACCTCGGCGGGCGCACGTCGCACACGGCGATCATCGCGCGGTCACAGGGGATTCCGGCCGTGCTGGGCCTGGAAAACCTGGTGGAGCGGGTGGAGACGGGCGACACGCTGATAGTCGACGGCAACGCCGGCGTGGTGATCATCAATCCCACCGCGGGAACGCTCGAACAGTACCGCCTCGAGATGCAGCGCCTGCATGAGCTCGAGGAGCAGCTCCTCCTGCTCACGGCTTATCCGGCGCAAACGCTCGACGGTCGCCAGTTCACGCTGTGCGCCAATCTCGACGCCGCACACGAGGTGCAGTCCGTGATCGATCACGGCGGACAGGGTGTGGGACTTTTCCGCACCGAGTATTTTTTCATTTCGCAGGATTATCTGCCGGGTGAGGAAGAGCAGTTCAAGGTCTACCGGCAGGTTGTCGAAGCGATGGCGGGGAAGCCCGTCGTCATTCGCACGCTCGACATCGGCGGCGACAAGATCGCGAGCTACTTGAATCGCGTGCCCGAGCTCAACCCGTTCATGGGCTGGCGCGGCATCCGCTTCTGCCTCACGCGCAAGGACATCTTCAAGACGCAGCTGCGCGCGATCTACCGCGCCAGCGCTTTCGGAAACGTGAAGATCATGTTTCCCATGATCTCGCAGTTCGAAGAGATCGTGCGCACCAAGGAAATCTGCGCGGAGGTGCGCGACGAGCTCACGCGCGACAGGTACAAGTTCAGTCCCGCGGTCGAGCTCGGCATCATGGTGGAGACACCGTCCGCCGTGGCCATGGCGGACCAGTTTGCGCGCGAAGTGGACTTCTTCTCCATCGGCACCAACGATCTCATCCAGTACACGATGGCCGTGGACCGCGGGAACAGCAAGATCGCGCACCTCTACCAGCACCTGCACCCGAGCATCGTGCGCCTGCTGCGCCTCACGGCCGCCGCGGCGCGGCGCCACCGAATTCACCTGTCTGTGTGCGGCGAGATGGCGGGCGATCTGCTCGCGGTTCCCATTCTTGTCGGGCTCGGCATCGATGAGTTCAGCGTCAGCCCCAACGTGATTCCCGAAGTCAAACGCGTGATCCGCTCCGTCACGTTTGACGAATGTCGCGCGCTGGTGCGCCGCGTCTCGAATCTGCGCACCACCGCCGAGATCGAAGCCGAAATCGAAACTTTCATGAAGGCTCACACGCCGGTTTCTGCGGCATCCGGAGGCACCCGCTCATGACGATTGACTTTGCAGCATTGCGCACGCAACTGGATCCGGCCGACATGCTCGGCCGCACCATAAAATTCCCCGAACAGATGG
>DATEHD010000235.1:0-5802 GCA_035279765.1 Candidatus Krumholzibacteriia bacterium
TCGAGCCGCGCGCACGCGCGGTGGATATCGGCGATTCCTCACTGACAACGGCGTGCGTATCTTGGAGCTCGAGGCGCGCATCGCCGATGTCGCGCAGGCGCTCCTTGGGATCCTTGCGCAGACATTTCTTGAGGAGCTCGCGCACGCGCGGCGGCGTGCTTGCCGGCAGCGCGCTCCAGTCCGGTTCGCGTTCCAGGATGCGCGCAATCAAATCGGAAACCGTTTCGCCCTCGAAGAGCGCCCGGCCCGTCAGGCATTCGAACAGCACGCAACCGAACGACCAGATGTCCGTGCGCCTGTCGACGACGCGGCCGCGTGCCTGCTCGGGGCTCATGTACGCCGCCGTGCCGAGAATCACGCCCGCGCGTGTGGCCTGGTGGGTCATGGTGGGTGAGTGCGAAAGATTGGGATTGGAGCCGGTGGCGGTGGCGCCGCTGGCGGTGGCGAGACCGAAGTCGAGCACCTTTACCTGGCCCGACGGCGTGATGATGATATTGCCGGGCTTGAGGTCGCGATGCACGACGCCGTTCTCGTGCGCGGCTTCCACGCCCGCAGCGATGTCGCGGCAGATGTCGATGGCCTCGTCGACAGGCAGGGGCCCGCGGGACAGGCGCTGAGCCAGCGTTTCGCCGTCGACAAATTCGAGGACGAGGTAGCGGCGCGCCTCCACTTCTTCCACGCCATGAATGGCGGCAATGTTGGAGTGCGTCAGCGACGCGAGCACGCGCGCCTCGCGCTCAAAGCGCGAGAGGCGCTCGACATCCTGCGCAAATTCCTCGGGAAGCGTCTTGATGGCGACGTCGCGGCCGAGGCGTGTATCGCGGGCGCGATACACCTCGCCCATTCCACCCGCACCGAGGTGGGAGAGGACTTCGTAGGAACCAAGGCGCGTGCCGGGGGAGAGACTCATGTAGATACAGGTGCGGAGATTACTGTACGCGGCCCGCGGTGTAAATGCCGTCCCGACGCACAATTTAGGCTTTCCGGTGTTGACCCTGGCAGCGCCGCCCTGAATATTTTTAATGACCTCCCCAGCCGCACATCGTGGCTTGCGGGCGCCCCGCGCGCCACATAGCCACCTTCCCGAGAGGAGGAAGCGCCATGCATCACAAGAGGCCAGCAGTCATTCTCGCATTCGGCATTGTCATACTTGCCGGTGTGATGATGGCCGCCAACAGCGATTCGGACCGCTCGACATATTTTGGAGGTCAGCAGTTCAGGGTGAGCGCGAAACCGCTCGACGCGGCGTCTGCGTCCGCGATCATCGCTCGCAGCTCGCAGCTGCATACGCTCTACATGTCCGACGGATGCGATCCCAACGGACGGCAGTTTGTGGCCGTGACGGACGCGATCGAGGGCGACAGCTACAGCCCCCTGTGGCGCGGCGTCCAGATCGAGTTCAACCCCGGTTATCCGTGCCATCAATTCCGGTCGGAAAACGAGATCACATCTGCAGTAAAGACCGGAGAGATTTCGCTTAATCCCACCGGCTATGTTTATCGCTGTCGTGTCATCGGTCCCGACAAGTAGTGTTCAACCCATTGGAGGACGAACCATGAAGAAGAAAATCATCATTCCCGTCGCGGTCGTCGCCGGAGCCGTGGCGGCCCGTATGATCCAGAAGCGGCGGAAGAACAAGAAGAGCGTCGCTGGCAGCACGTCCGCGAGCACCGGCTCGAGCCCGGACCGTTATGCCCCGCGGCGTGCGCGCCGTTCAGCCCGTCGTTCGCGCGCCGGCGAGTAATTCTCGCCGGGCGCGTCGCCCCTTTCGCTGTCGCGCGTTAATTTGATGGTTTGGGCGCGTCCTGGATCACCAGGTCGACTCGCCGGTTCTTCTGGCGGCCTTCCTCGCTGGCGTTGTCAGCCACCGGTCGCGTCTTGCCGTAGCCTTCCCAGCTCAGCCGGCCGGCCTTCACTCCCTGCGAGGCGAGAAAATCGCTCACGGCCTGGGCGCGCTTCTTCGACAGCGTCAGGTTGTATTCGTCGGTGCCGATGGCATCGGTGTGACCTTCCACCACCACGTTCATCTCGTCGTACTGATTGAGAATGGTCGCGATCTTGACCAGGTTGAACTCGACGTCGCGGCGCAGCGTGGCCTTGTTGAAGTCGAAGAGAATGTCGGCCAGGCTCACAATGGTGCCGCGCGCATCCTGCCGCACGCTGGCAAACTTGCCTTCCATCTGGCTGAGCGACGCGCGCAGCGACTCCTGCCGCGTTTGAGATTCTTCGCGCAGCTGGTCCAGGTTCTTGCGCAGGTCGGCGGACATCGAGCGCTCGAGCTCGAGCGTTGCGCGCAGCGCGTCCTCGCGCGCGTTGGCGTAGTCGGCCGTGTGGCGGGCCGCATCCAGGCACACGCGGTCATTCACCGACGTGCGTACGCGGCACTCGAGCGACTGCACGGCACGCGCCGAGACATACTGCGCCTGGGCAGCCGCCGCGGCATCCTTTGACGCGGGCGTTTCCGTCGCGCGGCGGTAGCTGTTTTCGAGATCGGCAACCGTGACACCATGGTGCGTGGCCGCCTGGCGCCACGCATTCCACCTGGCGGGCACGTCGGTCATGGCCGCTACCGGCAGCGTGTCGGGAAGCAGTGTTGTTTCCGGAAGGTCGAGCGTCTCGTCCAGCGATTTGGGCTCGGTCTTGGAGGCCGAGGTCGCCTGTTGTTTCGTGAACTCCTCGGTCTGCTCGAGCACATACACCGCCTCGCTCCATTTCGTCCGCGCTTCTTCAATCTCGAGACGGCACATGTCCGCGCGGTGGGATGCATCCTTCATCCGCTGCACCTCCATGGCGAGGCGCGCGTCGGCCAGCGCTTCCTCGGCGAGGGGAACGCTTTCCTTCTTACCCGCCAGTGTGGCGGCCTGGTCGCGCTTTTTCTGGCCGTCGGCCAGGGTGGCGAGGGCCTTCTCGTCCGCGTCGACGCTTTTCAGGTTTTTGGCGTAGTCATCGAAGTCGCGCAGCATGGGCTGCACATCGACCGCGGGGGCACAGGCGCCAACCAGGAGAATGCTGGCCAGTGCCATCCGTATGTGTGTTCTCATGGATTTCCTCCATCCGGTGGTATGGCGGACATGCTCTCGTCCCGCCCCTCGTTCGGTCAAGCGATACCGACTTTGGCGGTTGATTGGCGGACGCGGGTGGGCGAAAATAGGCCACGCTTCCCTGAGGTCGAGTCCCCGCCTGACAGGGTGCATCCGGCGCTTCGCCGAATCCAAGCTCAAGAGAGGAAAAGTGAAAATGAACAAGCCTTCCGCTAAATCTACGCGCCTTGCGGTCATCGCCGCAGCGCTCGGCGTTTCCGCCGTTTTGTTTTCGGTCCACTCCGTCGTGAGTGGCGAAGATCACAAACCGGAGATCCAGCCGTGGGGCGTGGACCTGACCGCCCGCAACACCGACGTCAAGCCCGGCAACGACTTCTATCACTATGCCGGCGGCAAGTGGCTCGACAGCTTCGAGATTCCGGCCGATCTGCCGTCGTATGGATCGTTCACCGTGCTCACCCTGCGCGGTGAGGACCAGATCAAGGCCATCATCGAAGAGCAGCCCAAAGCCAAGGGCTCCATCGAAACCACGGGCGAGAAGATCGCCGAGATGTACAGCGGCTTCATGGACCAGGATGCAAGCAATGCGAAAGGTCTTGCTCCGCTCGATCCATATTTCAAGAAGGTCAACGCGGCGAAGAGCTACGACGATATCGCCAGACTGATGGGCGAGCTCCGGCGCGTGGGCAGCGGCGGTTCTCCGTTCGCTTCCTTCATCGACCAGGATGAGAAGATTCCGTCGCAGTACATTCCGCATTTCGTCCAGAGCGGACTGGGCCTGCCCAACCGCGACTACTACCTGAAGGATGACAATCCGCGCTACGTCGCGGCGCGACAGGCGTACCACGACTACCTGCAGAAGCTGTTCACGATGGCGGGCAAGTCGGATCCCGGCGTGCGTGCGGACAGCATTCTCGCGCTGGAAAAGCGGATCGCCACCTGCCACTGGCCGGTCGAGCAGACCCGCGACCTGGACAAGACCTACAACAAGGTGAGCCGTGATGATCTCAAGAAGCTCGCTCCCGAGTTTCCGTGGGAGACATATCTCGGCGCGCTGGAAATGAAGTCCCAGAAGGAGTTCATCGTCACGACGCCCAGCGCATACACAGCCATGGCCAAGGTGTTCAAGTCCGAGCCCGTGAGCGTGTGGCAGGACTACCTGATATGCCGGCTGTTGAACAACAACTCCGCGTTCCTCACCAAGGATCTCGATGACGCGACGTTCGCCTTCACATCCACCGCGATGACCGGCGCCAAGCAGCAGCGCGACCGCTGGAAGCGCGGCGTCGGCTTCGTCAACGGAACCATGGGTAACGCGGTCGGCAAAATCTACGTCGAGCGGTATTTCACGCCCGAGGCCAAGAAGCGCGCCGACGAGCTGGTGCAGAATCTCCTCGTTGCCATGGGCGATCGTATCGACAAGAACAGCTGGATGACCGACGCCACCAAGAAGGCGGCGCGCGCCAAGCTGGCCAAGTTCACCGTGAAGATGGGGTACCCCGAGAAGTGGCGCGAGTATTCCGGCCTCAAGGTCGCCAAAGGTGATCTCGTGGGCAACGTGATGCGTGCACGCGCATTCGAGTACGAATACCAGGTCGGCAAGCTCAAGCGCCCGGTGGACCGCAAGGAGTGGCAGATGACGCCGCAGACGGTCAACGCGTACTACAACCCGTCGATGAACGAGATCGTGTTCCCGGCCGCAATCCTGCAGCCGCCGTTCTTCGATCCGTATGCCGATGACGCTGTCAACTACGGTGCGATTGGTGCGGTGATCGGTCACGAGATCGGTCACGGCTTCGACGACCAGGGACGCAAGTCGGACGGCGACGGCGTGCTGCGCGACTGGTGGCAGCCCGAGGATGCCGCGCGCTTCAAGGAAAAGACCGACGCGCTGGTGGCGCGCTACAACACGTTCAAGCCGCTGCCGGGATTGCACGTCAATGGCGAGAACACGCTGGGCGAAAACATCGGCGACCTGGGCGGTCTCGAGATCGCGCACCAGGCGTACCTCCTGAGCCTCAAGGGCAAGGATGCGCCGGTGCTCGACGGTCTCACCGGTGACCAGCGTTTCTTCCTCGGATTCGCGCAGATCTGGCGCTCGAAGATGCGCGACGCCATGCTGACAAGCATGGTGTCGTCGAACGAGCACAGCCCGGCCGAATTCCGCGTCACGGGTCCGGTGCCCAACGTGGACTCGTGGTACACCGCATTCAACGTGCAGCCGGGTGATTCACTCTACCTGGCGCCGGAGAATCGCATTCACATCTGGTGATACACCCGCGATAGCGGGTGAAAAAACAATACAGCCTCCGCATGCGTTCATGCGGAGGCTGTTTCTTTTCTGCACCCGAGTTATTTCCCGCGTTCAAACCAATAGAGCAAATCCGTGCTGTCGTACTTGCCGCTTTCGGCCTGCAGCGTCCAGTGTCCGGTGAGCGAGTAGCGCGTGCGGAACGTGTTGGTGTGCTCGAACAGTCCCGCCGCGTAGCTCACGTACAGTTTGGGCGAGAGATATTTGCCCGCGACAAACGAGGCTTCCCCGGCGTTCTCCCCGGTTTCCAGGTGCGTCTCGAGCGACAGTTTCTTTCCGATGTCGCCGGCCACTCCCTGTCCCTGCTGCATGGCGAACAGCATGGCCAGGCCCGCCGCGGCAGACTGGTCGCTGCTCGGCGGGTGGCCCGTCATCAGGTACGACATGATTTCGTTCTGCGACATGGGCGGATTGGAGAAGAAGGTAAGCAACGGCTTGCGCAGCGTACCG
>DATEHD010000236.1:0-2757 GCA_035279765.1 Candidatus Krumholzibacteriia bacterium
CGTCATTGACGAGGTAGCCTCTGAGTGCCGCGTACGTTTCTTCTTCGTTGCCCACGCTCACAGCGGCGCCGCGTTCGATCAATTGCACCGCTTCAAAAGAATTGTCGTGTCTCGGTCCAAACACCACCGGCAAACCCGCTATCGCGGGTTCGATGACGCTGTGCACACCGGTCGAGAATGCACCCCCCACGTAGGCGACGTGGGCGTGGGCGTAGGCTTCGGCCAGCACACCCACCGTGTCCACGATGACCACTTGCGTCGAGAGGTCCGCATTCTTCTCGCTTGTGGTGCGCACGGAGAGACCGTTGTCGAGGGCCCAGCGGCGAAGCGGATCGACGTGGCCCGGGAGCGGCTCGTGCGGGACGATAATGGCGCGCAGGCCGGGCACTTCGCGCATCAGCCGTGTGAGCGCGGGCAGGAGCCGCGCTTCGTCCGGGGGCCAGGTGCTGCCCGCGATGAGCGTGAGCGCGCCGTCATCGGGAAGCGGAAGCACATCCCGTGCGCGCGCATTCCACCGTTCCATCACGCGGTCGAAGCGCGTGTCGCCGCACACGGCAATGCCGCGGTGCCCGGGTGCACTGTGCGCGAAGCGCGCCGCGTCTTCCTCGCTGATGGCGAGAATCGGGTTCAAGGCCAGGTAGAGCTCGCGGTAGAACCAGCGACCGGCGCCCGAGAGCCGTTTCGACGAAGGGCTCAGCGTGGCATCAATCAACGCCAGCGGTATGTCGCGCGCACGCGCTTCCCAGATCAGATTCGGCCACAAATCGAATTTCACGAACACCAGGCAGCGTGGCCTGACCCAATCGAGGCAGCGGCGCATCGTGCGTGCACGGTCGAGCGGCAAGTAGTCGTAGAAATCGAGGACACGGCCTTCTGCTGCCTCGCGACGTTTCGCAAACTGGTAACCGGAAGGTGAGGAGAACGTCACCATCACCGGGATCTCAGGGTGCGCGCGTTTGATGGCGCTGATCACCGGCCGCGCCTGTTCGAACTCGCCCACGCTGGCGACATGAAACCAGATACACGCATCGTGAAGCGATGCGCTCATGTCACTCCAGCGTTTCTCGTAGCCGGAGCGCCCCGAAATGGCTTCACGCATTTTGGGAAGAAACCAGGAAGAGATACGTGCTCCAACGAGCGCCACCGGATATAGCAAATTATAAATAACGCGCTGCGCGGACATGGTCAGTCGAGAACGACGCGGCGCGGTGCGGAGGTATCGAACAGGGAGGTTATCGTCTCCGCGACCGTTTCCGGGCGGATAGCGGCCAGGCACTCACCAGTTCCTTTGGGGCAGGGAGTCGATCCGTTGCGCGAGCAGGGACGGCATGCGAGACGTCGCTCCACCACGCGGCTCTTCGGCAGTGACGGGTAGTAGCCAAAGGTTTCCACAGTCGGTCCGAACAGCGCGACGACGGGCACGCCCACCGCTTCGGCCAGGTGCATCAACCCCGAGTCGTTGCCGATGAACAGCCGGCAGCGCGCGATGTGTGCCGCCGTTTTCATGAGTGAAGGAGTCCCGGCGATGTCGAGGCAGCGATCGCCGAGGGCGCGCGCAATCGGTGCCGTGAAAGCGCGATCGGAGGCATCGCCCGTGAGCAGAATGCGTTCGTCGTGGGGCAGCAATTCGCACAGTTTTGCAAAACCATTCCAGCGTTTGGTGGGCCAGCGGCTTCCGGGTGCCACCGCGATGAACGACGAGTTACCCATCGCACGCGCTGCTTCCGCCGCCGCTTCGTCGGGCAGGCGCAGCCCGCCCGGTGCCAGCGTCGGAGTTTCGATCTGCACGGGAGAACACAGGCGCGCGTAACGCTCGAGCATGGTGGGAAGATCGGCAGGCTTTTTCCACACGATCAGGTTCAAACGTTCGCGCGTGTGCTTTTCGATTCGCGTCGCCGCGCCACCGGCGCGCGCGCATACCAACCGACTGCGTAAACTCCCGTGGGCGTCGATGATCGTATATCCGCGACCTCGGAAGTCGGTAGCCGTGCGCCACAATGCCGCGGCTGCGCCGCGGCTATCCAGTGCCACCACGCGATCCGCGCCCGTCGCCGATGCGAACAGGGGCGCGTACGCACGCTTGGTGAGCACCACCACCTCTTCGGCTCCGCTGCGCCTCAGGTAGTCCAGGAGCGGACACAGGAGCACGCAGTCTCCCAGCGAGCTGAAACGGATGACGAGGAATTTCATGAGCGAGGTTCTTGTCGTTCGCGCTTGACACTGCGCGCGCGGGCCGATGAGACTCGGGCTCCATGCCTACGGAGCTCGGAGAGCGGATCAAGCAGCTGAGGCTCGCGCAAGACCTTACCTTAAAGCAGGTGGGGGAGAAAGCGAAAGTTTCCGCCACGCACCTCTCCGAGATCGAGCGCGGCAAGACCTCACCCACGGTGGGCGCGCTGGTTCGCATCGCGCACGCGCTCGGCCAGGAGCCCGCGCAGCTTGTCGATGATGATGCCGCGCAATCCGTCGTCTTCGTGCGCCGCGCCGAGCGTCGCACGTGGTCGGCCGGACTGCTCGCGTTGAGCAGTCTCTCACCGGGCATTCATCCGCATGAAATTTCGATCCTCGAGATCATGCTTCCGCCCGGCAGCGCCACGCCGGCAGCGGTGCCCGGCGACAGCGGCGAAGCCATCGCCGTGGTGTTGGAGGGAGAAGTCGAGATCGAGCTCGGCGAGAAACGCCATCCGCTGCGCGAAGGCGACGCGCTCCACTTTCGTCTCCATGATACGCATGCGCTGCGCGGCGGGGCCTCCGGTG
>DATEHD010000237.1:0-4295 GCA_035279765.1 Candidatus Krumholzibacteriia bacterium
GTCGAGACGGCCACGCTGGATGCGGAAGGTCCGGTGGTGCGCGAAGCGGCCGTGCCCGAGGTGAGCCTCGAGGCTCTGCAGGAGATCGCAACATCGTTCGTGGGCGATTACCTGCTCACGCCACCCGTATTCTCGGCCATCAAGCACAAGGGCCGGCGCTACTACGAGCTCGCGCGTGCCGGCGAAGTGACCGAGACCACCGAGGCGGCGCCGCCGCGCCAGGTGAAGATCTACGGCTTCGAAGTGCTGGCGGCGAACCTGCCCCTGGTGACATGCGTGGTGCGCTGCTCGCGCGGCACCTACGTACGCTCGCTGGCCCGTGATTTCGGTGAGAAGCTCGATCTGCCCGCATCGGTCGACACGCTGGAACGCACGCGCATCGGATCGTTCGCGGCGGAGAGCGCCTTTTCGTCCTCGCGTCTGACGCCCGAGCACGCGGGTGATCTCACCGGCATTTCGCTCGACGAAGCCCTGGCGTTTCTGCCCGGCGTTGTGCTGGATGAGCGCGCCGCACGCGAGCTCCGCTTCGGCGGGCTGCCGCTGCGCACCGACGTGGTGGAGCGCATCGGCTCGACGGCCGGTGGCGCCATCCGGCTTCTGGATGAAACACGCACGCTGCTCGCTGTCGGCTTCCGCGATCCTGACCGCCCGCGCGACCCCTTGCGCGTGTGCGATTCGTTCCGTCTGTGCGTGGGGCTGACGCGCGATAGCGCGTCCAACCCAAGTAAGTAAGATGGCACTCAAGATCGCAAGATCCCTTCTGGAACTTGGTCAGTTTGCACCCAAGCGCACTGCCGTCACCATCGGCGTATTCGACGGCGTGCACCGCGGCCATCGCGCGATCCTGGACGCGCTCGCTGCGCGTCGCGACGCCGGCGTCGTGGACAGCGCGTGGGTGATGACGTTCGATCCGCATCCGGTCACGGTGACGCATTCGCGGGAGACGCCGCAGATTCTCACCACCATCGAGGAACGGCTGGAGCTCTTCGCGCGCACGTCCGTTGACGGCGTGTTCGTGCTGCCGTTCAACGAAGAGACCATGCGCATCGAGTATCGCGAATTCATCCAGCGCTACTTCCTGGACGCGATGGACATGCGCGACCTCGTCATCGGTTACGACTGTCACTTCGGCCACAAGCGCGAAGGGAACCCCGAGCGCGTCGCGGAAGAAGGGAAGCACAGGGGCTTTGCGGTCCAGATCATCCCGCCCGTGCGCGTGGATGCCGAGATTGTCTCCAGCACCACCATTCGCAAGACGCTGGCGGCGGCCAATCTCGAGCGCGCCAATTATCTCCTCGGCCATTCGTATCTCGTGCGCGGCAACGTGGCGCACGGGCAGGGAAGGGGCCGCGACCTGGGTTTTCCCACCGCCAACGTCGCCGTGAAGGACCCCAACAAGCTGTGGCCGCCGACCGGCGTGTATGCCGTGCGCGTGGGCTGGCGCGGCTGGATTCACGATGGAATGATGAACGTCGGGCGCGCGCCCACCATGAAGCGGGGTCACGAAGACGAGATCGAAGTCCACATCTTCGACTTCGACCATCACATCTACGGGGAAGAATTGTCGGTGTGGTGCGAGGCCTACCTGCGTCCGGAACAGAAATTCCCGACGGTCACCGCGCTGATCGATCAGCTCAACGAGGATCGCCGCATGGCGCGGGAGCTCCTGGCGTCGAGCACGTAAAATCCTGTGGATGGATTGGTATTTTGTCGCCACTGCATGCGGCATCTGCACATTTATTGCACTTTACACCCCCCAACCCCTGTGTTACTTTCTCGCGCTGGCGGTCAGCCCCTCACGGGCCGACTGCAACCATCGTGTCGCGTACCGATTTAGGGCAGGAGGTGATCAGACGATGGTTATGAATACGGATCAGAAGAAAGATATTATCGAGAAGTACAAGCTCCACGACAAAGACTCCGGCTCCGCCGAAGTTCAGATTGCTCTCCTCACTGAGCGAATCAAGATGCTCACGGAGCACTTCCAGATCCACAAGAAAGACCACGCGTCGCGCCGCGGGCTGCTGAAGCTCGTGGGACGGCGCCGGAAACTCCTGGACTACCTCAAGAACAAGAAAATCGAGAGCTACCGGGAGATGATCAAGCAGCTCAACCTGCGCAAGTAACTGCGAAGTTACGGCGCTTGTTTGAGTAGATGTCCGCGGACGCAAGGGCAAAAGCGTCCGCTTTACCCTTGTTGGCCGCATTCTGCGGGTCAGAAAGAAGCTAATGTCTAAGCAAATCGTAACACGCATGCTGAACGGGCAATCGTTCAGCATTGAAACCGGGCGTATGGCCAAACAGGCCGACGGCGCGGTGGTCGTCCGCATGGGCGAAACGATGGTGCTTGTCGCCGTCGTCGCCGCTCATCAAAAGACCGACCGGGATTTCTTCCCGCTCACGGTCGAGTATCGTGAGAAGTTCTACGCCTCCGGACGCATTCCCGGCGGCTTTTTCAAACGTGAAGGCCGTCCGGGCGAGCGCGAGATTCTCACGGCGCGCCTGATCGACAGGCCCATCCGTCCGCTCTTCGATGACAATTACATGTGCGAGACGCAGGTCATCGTGCAGCCGGTGAGCTACGACGGCATCAACGCGCCCGACGTTCTCGGCATCGTCGGCGCCTCCGCGGCGCTGGCGGTCTCCGACATTCCGTTCGATGCGTTCGTTTCCGGTGTGCGCGTCGGTCGCGTGGACGGCCAGTTCGTCGCCAATCCGACCAGCGAACAGATGGAAGGCAGCGACATGGACGTCATCATCGCCGGCACGGATGACGCGGTGCTCATGGTGGAAGGCGGCTGCAGCGAAGTGAGCGAAGAAGAAATGCTCGCCTCGGTGCGCTTCGGCCATGAAGAGATCAAGAAGTTGAACACGCTCCAGCGCGAGCTTGTCGCGGCGTTCGGCGCCAAGACCAAGCGCACGGTGGAGGCGCCGGAGACGTTCCCGGACATCGACAAGAAGGTGAACGCGGACTTCGCGGGCGCCATCAAGAAGGCGTTCTCGATCAGCAAGAAGCTGGATCGCCAGAACGCGCTCACCAAGATCAACGAGGACGCGCTGGCCAAGTATGCCACCGAGTTCCCGGAGAAAGAGTCGTACATCAAGGGCGTGCTCCACGACATCGAGAAGAAGAGCATGCGCGCGATGATCCTCGACGAAAAGATTCGTCTCGACGGCCGCGGTCCGGCGGACATCCGCCCGATCACGTGCGAAGTGGGCGTGCTCCCGCGCGCACACGGCTCTGCGCTCTTTACGCGCGGTGAGACGCAGGCGCTTGTCGTCACCACGCTGGGCACCAGCGATGACGAGCAGATGCTCGACACCATCGACGGTGAGAGCTGGAAGCGCTACATGCTCCATTACAACTTCCCCTCGTTCAGCGTGGGTGAAGTGGGCCGCTTCGGAAGCCCGGGTCGTCGCGAGATCGGCCACGGTGCTCTCGCCGAGCGCGCCATCCGTCCCATGATCCCGCCCAAGGACAAGTTCCCGTACACGGTCCGTATCGTGTCGGAAATCCTGGAGTCGAACGGCTCGAGCTCCATGGCGTCGGTGTGCGGCGGCAGTCTTTCGCTGATGGACGGTGGCATCCCGGTGGAGAAGGCGATCGCGGGCATCGCGATGGGCCTCGTCATCGAGGACGGCAAGGTCGAAGTGCTGAGCGACATCCTGGGCGCCGAGGATCACCTGGGCGACATGGACTTCAAGGTGACGGGCACCAAAGACGGCATCACCGCCTTCCAGCTCGACACCAAGATTGCCGGCATCTCGGATGCCGTGATGATGAAGGCGCTCCACCAGGCCAAGCTGGGCCGCATTCACATCCTGCACATCATGAACGAGACCATCGCCGAGTCGCGCACGGACATTTCGCCGTACGCGCCCAAGGTCACCACCATCACCATCCCCACCGACAAGATCCGCGAGATCATCGGACCGGGAGGCAAGGTCGTGAAGCGCATCCAGGAGGAGTCCGGCGCCAAGATCGAGATCGAGGACGACGGAACCGTCCGCGTCATCGCGGTCAACACCGAGAGCGCGGAGATCGCGCTCGCGCGCATCCGCGAGATCACGGCCGAGCCCGAAGTGGGCAAGACCTACGAAGGTGAAGTGCGCAGCATTCTTGCCTTCGGCGCCTTCGTGCAGATTCTCCCGGGCAAGGACGGGCTCCTGCACATTTCCGAGATCGCGCACCGTCGTCTGGAGCGCGTCGAGGAAGAGCTCAAGGTGGGCGACATCGTGAAGGTCAAGGTGCTCGAAGTGAACGGCGACGGCAAGATTCGTCTCTCACGCAAAGC
>DATEHD010000238.1:0-8767 GCA_035279765.1 Candidatus Krumholzibacteriia bacterium
GTTCTACGTCGGTTATTTCAAGCAGGGGACGACGGCCAGCACACGGCCGATCATGTTCCTGTTCAATGGCGGACCCGGCTCCGCAACGGTGTGGCTGCACATGGGCGCCTTCGGTCCGCGCCGCGTGGTGACCGCCGATGACACCCACACGCCCGCGGCGCCCTACCAGGTTGTGAACAACGACTACAGCCTGCTGGACGTGGCCGATCTCGTTTTCATCGATGCGCCGGGCACGGGCTTCAGCCGTGTCGAAGGTGACAATGGAGACAAGTCATTGTTTTACGGCGTCGATGTGGATGCGCACGCATTTGCGGAATTCATCACCGCGTTTCTTTCCAAGTACGGACGCTGGAATTCGCCCAAGTACATTTTCGGCGAGAGCTACGGCACGCCGCGCGGCGCCGTGCTCGTCAACATGCTGCAGGACGATTACGCCGTGGATATCAACGGACTCGTCATGCTGTCGCAGATCTTGAATTTTGATTTGAGCGTCGATGGCGCCGAGGGCAATCCCGGCATGGATATGCCGTACGTGGTCTCGCTTCCCACGTACGCCGCGACCGCGTGGTATCACAAGAAGGTTTCCAGCAACTCGTCGGCTTCGTTGCAGAAGTTCCTCGACGAGGTGGAGGCCTTCGCAACCGGCGAGTACGCCACCGCCCTCGTCAAGGGCGCGGAGTTGCCTGACGACCAGCGCAAGGCCATCGCCGAGAAGCTCCACAACTATACCGGCCTCCCCGTGGCCTACATCCTGAAGGCCAACCTGCGTATCGAGGGTGGAGAGTTCGAAAAGAATCTGCAGGACGATGCCGACATGACCACCGGGCGTCTCGACTCGCGCTTCTCGGGGCCCACGCTGGATCCGCTCAGCAAGGAATCCGAATACGACCCGCAATCGGCGGCCATTTCGTCGGCATACGTGTCAGCGTTCAACGAGTATGTACGCAAGGACCTGAATTTTGGCCACGACAAGACCTACAAACCGTTTGCGCCGTTGTGGAGAAGGTGGATCTTCACTCACACGCAGCCCAACGGCGCTGGTGGCGACGGCGCCGTGGTGAACACGATGCCCGACCTGGCGACGGCGATGAAGCAGAACCCCGGGCTCAAGGTGCTGTTGACGGGCGGCTACTTCGACATCGCCACGCCGTTCTTCGAAGGCTGGTACGAGATGCACCATCTCGCGATTCCGGCCAAGCTGCAGGACAACATCACGTACCATTACTACGAGTCGGGGCACATGGTGTACGCGCACCAGGAATCGCTGAAGGCGATTCACGACGATGTGGCCACGTTCGTCCGCTCGACGAACAACATCAAGACAGCGGACACGAGCAACAAGAGCAAGAAGAAGTAGGTTGTGCCCGCGAAATTGTCCCTGGCACGCGGTGTGCCAGGGACGGGGCATGAGACCGACGTCATTCGGATGGGCTCCGCCGCATTGTCCCAATCCGAACTGTCACTACTTCAACACGTTCGCGCGTGACTGGCCCTACAAACGCAAGGGCTTCTTCGTTCGTCAGTGCTCTCCCAATCGTATCCAGCGGTTTACGTGTTTGGCGTGCAAGCGTCACTTCAGTACGCAGACGTTCTCCACCTCGTACTGGCAAAAGCGTCCCGAGTTGATCTCGCGCATCGTGATGATGGTCGTCGGATGCATGGGTAATCGTCAGATTTCTCGCGCGCTCGGGTGTAGTCCCGAGACGGTCGCCCACCAGGTGGGTCGCCTCGGACGGCACTGTCTCCTCGTTCAGTCGCAGGAGCTAAGGCGCATTGACGCGCTTGATGATATCGCCATCGACGGGTTCGAGACGTTCGAATGGAGCCAATACTTTCCCTTCCACCACAACGTCGCTGTCGACGTCGGCTCGGGCTACTTCCTCTACCACACTGACAGTCCGCTTCGCCGCAAGGGGCGGATGCGCTCGGGCCAGAAAACGCGCCGTGTGCAGCTCGAGCAGGCCTTTGGACGAGCATCCCCCCGAGCGGTCGAGGATGGCGTGCGGGACCTACTCCGTCCCATCGAGTCGAAGGTGATTCGGAGCGACGACCATCACGCATATCCCCGGGCGATCCGGGCACTTGGGCGTTCTTTCACGCATCGCATCACGTCTTCTACACACCGGCGTGACCAACACAACCCGCTCTGGGAGGTCAATCTCCTCGACCTGATGATCCGCCACAGCACGGCAGCTCATAAGCGCGAGACGATTGCGTGGGCCAAGCGGCGGCAAGCGTCGATCGAAAAGCTCGCCATCTTCCAGGTCTGGCGCAATTACATGAAGCGACGATGGGAGAAGAGTGAACGCCGCACGCCGGCCATGATCCTCGGCCTGGCGAATCGACCGTGGCGGATGCGAGATCTCCTGAAGGAACGGTTATTCCTCGAGAAGGCGGAGATTTCGCCGTGCTGGGAGCGGTATTACCGACGGTTGGTACTGACCAGCGCCCTACTGGTCAACCGCACCCACCAGCGTCGCTACGCGTTCTAGAAATGAAGGTAGAAGCGAACGGTGCACCATCCTGTCTCGATCCAAGGGACAATCTTCCGGCCACAACCGAAGAAGTAATCGTCACTACTTCGCCACTACCTCCGGCGGACCGACGTCGCGGTGCGCCGGAGGCACGGTCTTGAGATAGCGATAGATCGCGCGCAGATCGTCGTCGCTCAGGCGGCGAAAACCCTCCCACGGCATGGGCGATCCCTGGTAGATGCGGCCGGCGCGAAAACGCGCCACAAATCCGTCCTCGTTCATCATGCCCGCGCGACCCGTGGTGGGATCGCTGGTGATGTTGGGCGGCGACCACGAGTGTCCGTTGGACTCCTTTTCGAATCCGGTGGAGCCACCCAGGTGCGGACCCGTGAACGCACCCGTCATCATGTTGCGCTGCGTGTGGCAACTGCCGCACAGCGCCACCGACTCCACCAGGTAGCGGCCGTTTTCAACCGTGGCGCCGCGCGGCGATGCCACGGGCGGTGTCCCGTGCGGTCCCACCGGCTGGGACAGCATGGTGGCGCGCACGATCTTCCCGAGCAGATTGTAATGATGCATCGGAACCACGTTGCGCACCGGTTTCTGCGAGCGCAGGTACGACACCAC
Organism: Candidatus Krumholzibacteriia bacterium; assembly: GCA_035279765.1. Taxonomy (GTDB): domain Bacteria; phylum Krumholzibacteriota; class Krumholzibacteriia; order WVZY01; family JAKEHA01; genus JAKEHA01. The sequence continues at coordinate 3,102 of DATEHD010000238.1, forward strand.
TGCGACCAGATCCTCGTCGGAGAAATTCTGGAACTCCATGAACGGAAGCAGCGCGCGCCCGTCGTGTCCCACGCCGTTGCGGAGGGCGCGGGCGATGGCGCGATCGGAAACGGCGCCCAGTCCCGACAATGAATCCGGCGTGATGTTGCGCGTGTAGAACACGCCCGGGGGAACCTCGAATTTGCCGCCGCCGGAAAGGGGAACGTCCTCCGACGCCGCGATGGCTGCTTTCTGCGACGGATCACCGTGACAGTTGGCGCAATTGGCGAGGTCGCGCACCACGTAGCGACCGCGGGCGATGACTGTCGTGTCGGCCGACGCCGCGACGTCGGGATAGGGAGTGTCGTTGAACTGCAGGTGCTGGCGCGTGGCGACGAACACGGCAAATGCCACCAGCGCGAGACCGATAAACGCAGCAAGGCCGAGAAGAATCTTTTTCAACATGGGGGCGCGCTCCGGGTTGGGGTTCCGGCTCATAATAGTCAGCGTAGGCGGTGGCTGTAAACAAAAGGCCCTTCCGTTGGGAAGGGCCTCATGGTGCCTGTGAAGGGAGGACTCTTTGGTTCGCGGAGAGTTGCAGGCGCACGATCGCCCGCGGAGGGATCTTAACGATCCGGGAACGCGGGCTGGATTGATGGTTCGGTCAACACGCTGCGCCCGCGCCCCGGATCAATGCCTGACCAGGATCGGGATCGACCCGATGAGCAGGCAGAAGCCTAGCGGCGGTGCGTGAACGGTGAATTAAGCGGAAATGAAATTGCGGCGGAGGTGGTGGACGATGCGGGGGATCTCTTCGGTACAGTACGCGATGTCCTCGTCCGTGGTCATCGCGCTCAAGGAGAAGCGTATACACGAGGCCGCTTCTTCCGGCGTAAGTCCCATCGCCGACAAAACATGAGACGGTTCGAAGGCCCCGGAATGGCACGCCGAGCCGGCCGAGGCGCAGATGCCGACTTCGTCCAGGCGGACGAGCAGCGCGTGCGCATCGAGGCCGGGGAAGCCCATGTTCGACGTGTTGGGGATGCGCTCCGACCCGCCGCCATTGACGAACGTGTCGGGGATCGCCTGCATGATCTCATGCTCGAGCTCGTCGCGCAGGCGGCGTACATCGGTGGCATAACGCTCGAGGTGTGACTCGGCATATTCGGACGCCGCGGCCATGGCGGCGATACCGGCCACGTTCTCCGTCCCCGGCCGGCGGCCGCGCTCCTGGCTTCCGCCCAGGAGCATCGGTGTCCAGCGCGTGCCCTTCTTGACGATGAGCGCGCCCACACCTTTCGGGCCGTGAAACTTGTGGGCCGAAATCGAAACCAGGTCCGCGCCCACGTCGTTCATCTTGAACGGTACCTTGCCCACTCCCTGCACCGCGTCGACGTGCAGCGGCACATCGTGGGCGCGCGCGATTTTCGCGATGTCATGGATCGGATGCATGACGCCCGTCTCGTTGTTGGCAAACATCACCGAGATCAGCGCCGTCTGGTTGGTGACCGCGTCGCGCAGCATGTTCATGTCGAGATGTCCCGCCCGATCCACAGGCAGGTAGGTGACACGGAATCCCTGCGACTCGAGCCGCTTGATGGGATTGAGCACCGCGGAGTGCTCGACGAGCGACGTCACCACGTGACGTCGATTGCGGTCGGCATCCACGATGCCGCGGATGGCGAGGTTGTCGGCTTCGGTGCCGCAGCTTGTGAAGATGATTTCCGTCTCGAGGCAGCCCAGGAACGCGGCCAGGCGCGCGCGCGCGTTGCGCACCGCTTCGGCCGGCTTGTCGCCCAGGTGGTGGCCGCTGGAGGGGTTCCCGAAATGCTCGGTGTAGAACGGCCGCATTGATTCGAAGACGGCCGGAGCCACCGGGGTGGTCGCGTTGTTATCGAGGTATACGGTTCGCATTGGCAAAACTACGCCGCCGGGGGCGCTTGTACCCTTCGGGGTACCATGCTATTTTAGGTCTCACCCATCCCCAACACAACCCCGAATGTCTTCCACCGATTCGAAGAAGTTCCCCAAAGGGCGCCGTCACGGGCTCATCATCGTCAATACCGGAAACGGGAAAGGCAAGACCACGGCCGCGCTGGGCACCGCGTTTCGCGCCGTAGGCGTGGGCTTCAAGGTGAAGATGATTCAGTTCATCAAGGGGTCGTGGGATTACGGCGAGCTGCATTCCGCGGCCAAGCTCGGCTTCGAGATCGTGCCCATGGGCGAGGGCTTCACGTGGGAGACAAAGGACCGCGAGAGGGATATCGCGGTGGCGTGGAAGACGTGGGAGAGCTGTCGCGACGCGGTCGAGAAGCACGAACACGACCTGCTCATCTTTGACGAGATCAACAACGCCATCGCGTACGGCTACCTGGACATTAAAGTGGTGCTCGAGGCGCTGCGCAAGAAGCCCGAGGACATGCACATCATTCTCACCGGCCGTGACGCGCATCCCGATCTCATCGCATTGGCCGATCTCGTGACCGAGATGCGCGAGATCAAGCATCCGTTTCACCGTGGGATCTACGCCCAACGAGGAATTGAATATTAGAAAAGAAAACAGGCAGCGACATTGAGTCACTGCCTGTTTATCACCCTGGCCTGCTGCTGAAGATCAGCTATTAAAAGAGCGCGTAGATAAATGGCGCGAGAGCCGATCCTTCGGTGAATACAATCAACACGCCGAGCAGCAGTAAGAAGACCATGATCGGACCGAGCCACCATTTCTTGCGAACCTTCATGAAGGCCCACAGCTCGCCGAAAATGGAGAGTTTGCCCTTGGCGTCCTGGATGAAACTCATTGCGGTGTAACTCCTGGAGACGATTGAGGACCAAAGCCGCGACACGGTGAAGGCGCGAACGGATGCGGCATACTCCTGATGTCCGCGCATTCATTATAGAGGATGGGCCTGATTTTGTCCACCGGGCCTGCGGGCGGGGTTTGTGCAGGTCGGAGGGTGCGGTGCCATACGCCATGATCATGTCCAACCCGGCACAAGGAGAAATCACATGGACTTGGGATTGAGTGGCAGAGTGGCCGCCGTGGCCGCGTCGAGCAAGGGACTGGGGTTTGCATGCGCGCTCGAGCTCGCGAAAGAGGGTGCCGCGGTCGCCATCTGTTCGCGGGATCACAATCGCATCGAGGATGCCGCGCGGCGACTGCGCGATGCCGTGCCCGGCGCGAAGATCCACGCGACCGCGCACGATCTTTCCGGCGAAGCAGGAGCCAGTGCATTCATCGCTGACGTGGTGTCGCACTTCGGACGGCTCGACGTGCTCGTCACCAACACCGGCGGTCCCACGCCGGGCTCGTTCGACCAGCTTTCCATGCGTGACATTCGTGAGAGCGTGGGCGGAAGCCTGATGGCTCCCATCGCGTTGATTCACGCGGCGGTGCCGCACATGCGCGAGCGCAAGTGGGGGCGCATCGTGAACCTCATGTCGATCACGGTGAAGCAGCCCCGCACCAGCCTGCTCATCTCGAGCACGATGCGCACCGGGCTCATGGGCTACGCGCGCACGATCGCAAACGATCTGGCGCGTGAAAACATCACCGTGAACAACATTGCCACCGGCTACACGCGAACCGAGCGGCTCGACGAGCTGGCCGAGCACACGTCGGCCACGCAGAAGAAGAATATCGATGAGGTATTCGCGGCCTGGGAGCGTGACATTCCCGCCCAGCGCCTGGCGCAGCCGGAAGAGCTCGCGGCGGTGGTGACGTTCCTCGCCTCCGAGCGCGCGAGCTACGTCACCGGTGCCACCATCGCTGTCGATGGCGGCTGGGTGCAGGGTCTGTATTAGCAGAGGAAGCGTCTACGTGTTGCACGTGGGCGCTATGTGTCGGTGCCGGGCTCGGCCACGTAGGCCGGACGCGCCTGGTGCTGCTCTTTATGCCCCTGCAGCTTGCGAATGGTGGCGCGCATCCACTCCGCCTGCTCGGCGTGACGAATCGCGGCACCCACGTTTTCCGCAAACGCCTGTAACGCGCGCACGTCGTCTTGATCAAAGTCGATGTGCGGTGGGCGCGCGCTCACGTTGATCACGCCCACCAGTTCGTCGCGCAGAATGACAGGCACGACCATGGCGGACGAAACATCCTTCTTGTTGAGCTCGAGCCCCGGGACGACGGCCGATGTCGGTGTGAGCAGCAGCGGCTCCCGCTTCTGCGCCACCCAGCCCGAAATGCCCTTCCCGATGGGTTGACGGCTGCCCAGCACGCCTTCGACGACGTTCTTGCCGCTCACGGCGCACACTTCCAGCAATTCCGCGTTCTTATCGTAGAGCATCAGCGATGCGCGGTCGCAGCCGAACGCATCACAGCACAACTTCGTTATCGAATCGAAGACAGTCTGCAGATCGCTCTGCGTCACCATCACGCGTCCCATGTTGAGCAACGCGTAAAGACGTGCCGTGTGCCGCTCGGCGCGCTCGCGCTCATTCTTTTGCACGGCCGCGAACTGCTCGCGCAGGACGTGCAGATAGCGCATCTGGTGCGCGAGTCCGGCGAGGAGCACGAGGGTCAGACACAGGCCGACAATCACAAGCATCTGATGCTTGGAGAAAAACCAGATTTCGGAAAGACGGGTGCTCAAGACCGGCGGCAGCACCGAGACGATGCTCACGAGCGTGAGCAGAATCACGCTCGCGATGAGCGACCAGTTCATGTAGGAGCTGTGCTTTATTTTGATCTGCACGTCACCGATGGTGGCGGCGGTGGATTTCGGAGCGTGGTTCGGCATGGCAATATTTTCCCCTTCTGGCAAATTTACTTTAGAAGGGGCAAGTCCCGTGCCCGACGAATGCGGGGATTTACCGGATCGGAGCGTACGTGCCTTCAAGCATTTGGCGGAACGTGCGGAGCGATGTGCGGGCGGTGACCGTGTAGCGGGGAATCTCAAAATGCTCGCTGTCCGAAAGGGCCAGGCGTCCGCTTCCGGCCGGGCGATTGGGGCGGGCCCGCAGCGCGCAGGTGCGCGTAAAGCCGGCTTCGATGGCCACCTGATCGACGGCGGGATTGCCGAAGCCGTACGGCCAGGCAAGATAGTGCGGCGTGCGGCCGATCTCGCGTTCGATCGTCATGCGCGATTGCGCGAGATCGTCGAAGAGCATCGTATCCCAGCGCGTGCCGACCGCGTGGGCGGTGGGATCTTCGCTCGCGGCCAGGTAGACGGGCTCCAGGTGATTGGGCGGTCCCACCTTGTAGTGCATGTCGTGGGTATGCGATTCGATATCGAACACGCCGCTGCGTTGCATTTCGCGCAAGCGCGGCCAGTCGATGCAGCGCATCCCGTCCCACAGGGTCCCGACCCGCGACGTCACCACGAACACGGTGGCGTGCAACCCGTACTTCTGGAGGACCGGGTAGGCGTACTGGTACTGGCTCTCTTCGCCATCGTCAAAGGTGAGCACGACGGACTTGGCCGGCAATTCCTTCCGGCCCATCTGCCATTCGTGAAGATCATCGAGCGACACTGTGTGATACCCGCGCGCGACGAGGTACTGCATCTGGCGCTCGAACCCGCGCCGGCTCACCTTCCACAGTTCCGAATCATCCAGGAGCGGAAGGCTCAGCACCACGTAGCCGAACACGCGCGCAAACTGCACGGGACCGCCGGGGCCGCGGATGTAGTGATAGCAGAGCACCGGGACACGATCGGCGGGGACGAACGGCGCTGTTGAAGCAG
>DATEHD010000239.1:0-6168 GCA_035279765.1 Candidatus Krumholzibacteriia bacterium
GACACCAAGGCCATCATCGTGACTGTTCACGATGAGGACGAGTATGTGCTCAATGCCTTCCGCGCCGGCGTGCGCGGTTACGTGCTGAAGAAACAGGCGGCGGCGGATCTGCTGCAGGCCATCAAGGAAGTGCAGGCCGGCTCCGTGTACGTGAGCCCCGGCATGTCGCGTGCCCTGGTGGACGCAGTCCGCACCAACACCGAGATGCGCACGGACCTGCTCACCGGCCGTGAGCGCGAGGTGCTGCAGCTCGTTGCGGAAGGGAAGACGTCCAAGGAAATCGCGTCCGTGCTCGATGTCAGCGTGAAGACCGCGGAGACGCACCGCGCGAATATCATGAACAAGCTCGACATTCACGAGACGGCGGGCCTCGTCCGGTATGCCATCCGGCACGGCATGGTCGAGGCATAGACAGTTTCAGCGCCGCGCTTTCGGCTGATCACAGTATGGAAGCGCGGCAATCTGCGGGCGTATTGTTCAGCTCGCAGTGAGAATCCAAATAAGACGCGTTACAACCAAAACAACGCGTTCCTCCCTTCTCCGGCGCGGTTGTCCGGGTGTTCTGGCGAGGGTCTGATGTTCGGCGGATTCGAAAGAATTCCTGCCTTGAGCTGAGGACGTGAACCGAACGACCGGGCGACCGCGCCGCGAGTCTTTCTGCCCCGGATTTGATTGCCACAACCGTCGCGCCGATGCGACTCTCTTCGTGCGCGTCCGCTGCCTTGCGTTCCGCGCGGAGGTCGAGATCATGCGGTATGAATCCAGGCACAGCCGTCCTCTCTCCACACGACGTTTCATTGCGCGCATGCTGCGCCACGCCGCCGCCGCACTGCTGCTCGTGTTGTTGTCGCTCGGCGTGGGAATGGCCGGGTACGGTCATTACGAGCACCTGGCGTGGCGGGACTCGTTCTTGAACGCCAGCATGCTGCTGGGCGGCATGGGGCCTGTGGAATCGCCGGTGACGGCGCATGGAAAAATCTTCGCCGGTTGCTATGCGCTCTTCGCCGGGCTCGTGTTCATCCTGAGCGCGGGAGTCATCGGCACTCCGGTGGTGCACCGACTCATCCATCGGTTCCACTGGGATGAAACCAACGCTTCAAAGGGATAGAAAAACGCGCCCGGGATAAGCGGGCGCGTTCCTCTTGCAAACAACTATCGCGCGCTGTCGCGCGCGTGCTATTTCTTCTCGGTTCCGGCCGCCGGCGCTGCATCCTTGCGATACGCCTTGGTGATTGTCACGGCCTCGACGGGCACGTCATTGAAACCGTTCTTGGCACCGGTCTTCACCTTGCCGATGGCGTCGACGATCTCCTGTCCCTTCACAACCTTGCCGAACACCGCGTAGCCGAAGCCCTGCGGCGTGTTGTCCTTGTGGTTCAGAAACGCATTGTCCTTCGTGTTGATGAAGAACTGCGAGGTCGCGCTGTTGACGACACTCGTGCGCGCCATCGCGATCGTGTATTTGTCGTTGGTGAGGCCGTTGCCCGCTTCATTCTCGATCGGGGCCTTGCCATTCTTCTGCGCCATGTCCGGGGTGAAGCCGCCGCCCTGGATCATGAAGTTGTCGATCACGCGGTGAAAGATCAGGCCATCGTAGAAATGGCTGTCGACGTAATCGAGGAAGTTCTTAACCGTGACGGGGGCCTTGCCCTCGTTGAGCTCGACTTCGATGTTGCCTTTGCTGGTTTCCAGTACGACCACGGGATTTCCCTTCTTGTTTTGGGCGCCTGCCAGGCCGGCTGTAAGCGCGACGAGCGCCAGTGCGGCCGTAAGTCCCACCATGTACCGTTTCATCTTTGAATGCCTCCGAGGATGCTGTATACGACTGCGGCGGGCCTTGTTTAGCCCGCCGTGCGGGGAACATTAGCGAATGGGCCGGTCAGCGTCAAGGCGGGGAGGCCCGTTTAGAGCCCATAGCTGAGCCCGACGCCGCGATAACCGTTTCCCATATCGAGATACACGCGCAGGGGGTGCGAGTTCCCGTCCGAGGCCGATTCTCGTGCCTCACGCGCGCCGATGGTCTGGCGTGCGCAGCCGTAGCCAATCAGGGCTCCCACTACGACATCGGAGAACCAGTGGGCGTCGACCACCATGCGCGAATAGCTCATGGCGGCGGCTCCGCTATATGCCAGCACCGGCACCACATGGTGCGATGGATACTGGTGCGCGAGCACGGTGGCCACCGCCCAGGTCCCGCTCGAGTGACCCGACGGGAATGACTGCAGCCCATGGCTACCGACCGCGTCTTCGGCGAACGCGGCGCCCGGACCGGTCCAGTCGCCATCGCTTTCGGCGGTCTCGCGCGGACGCGTGCGCCGGCTGACCTCTTTGAGTGCCGAGGTCCACAGGCCGGTGCTCGCGGCGGACTCGGCGAGGAGAATAGCGGTGTCACTCTCATGCGGGCGGCCCAGCATGCCGGCCACGCCGAAGGCGGCGATCAACGGGAGCGTGTATTTCCCGCCGCCGATCTTGGCCATGGTCTCGCCCCAGCTCCCCGATGAGGCGTCGGTGTGGGTGGCATCGTGAACGACGGGATCCAGCATGACCAGCCCCGCCAGAACCCCGGCGCCCAGAACGGCGCGGCCGGGCTCATGCCAGGCGAGGCGGAATGGATAGCTGCCCTGAACGGCGAGATTGTTGAAGAAACCGAAGAGCTCGGTGCGGACTCCCGGACCGTGGTTGGCCGCCGTCGCGGCGTCCTGGCCGTAGGACTGATCGTCCTGGGCGTGAATGACAGCGGGTGTTAGAGCGGTGGCGGACACAACCAGAAGCACGCACACGTCACGCAAACGAATTATGGTCATGATGAGCGCACGCGGCAGGGGAGCGCGGCCGCGAAAACATAGTGACGGGCCGACGGCGGCGCAAGGCGCTTTGCGCTCAGTTACTGGCGCCGTGACCAAAGATTGAGAACGAGGGTAAGCAGGAGGCTCAGGATCAACCCGGTCATCAGCGGTGCGTAGAGGGTGAAGTTGCCCTTCTTCACCACGATATCGCCGGGCAGTTTGCCGACAAACGGCATCTTCCCGGCAAGCATGAGAAGCCCGCCGAGCAGCACGATCACAACACCGAAAATCACCAGGGCGCGTCCCAGTTCCTGAGTCATGGCAGGGGCGATGATAGGTTTGCGGTCGCTTCAATTGCAAGCGCACCGCTTCATCCACTATCATCATAGCGTCATGGGAAATCAGCGCAATCGAACCCTGGTGGGGGCCTGGCTGGTGGTCTGGGGCCTCCTGCTCCTCATGGTGAGCAACCACGTGCTCATCGGGTGGGACAACCTGTGGCCGTGCCTCCTGATCGTGACCGGCGTGGTGATGCTGCGCGTCTTCCAGTCGCGGCTCACCTTCGGCGTGGTGTTTGCCGCGGCGTGGGCCATTCTGCTGGGCGCGTTTCTCACCGCGTTTTCGTCCGGACTCGTCCACTGGGGAGTCCTGCGCACGTGGTGGCCGGCAATTCCGTTCATCATTGGCACATCGTTCATCATCGCGTCGGCGAGTGTGCCCCGAAACAACGCGGGCAGTGTGATCGGTGCGCTGGTGATCTTCATGAGCACCGCAAGCTTCCTCTACGAGAAGGGCACCATCAGCGAGCGCGTGGCCGCGCCGTTCTTGCGCTTCTGGCCGTTTGTGTTCGTGCTCTCGGGATTCATTCTCATGCGCCGTGATGCGAGCTCACGCGCGCAAAGCGCGCGTGCCCAGGCGCCGATGCCTGTCAACGCACACGAAGCGGGTGCTCTCTCCATGGACATCGAGAAGGAAATCTTGCGGCGTGTCCGCGCTGCCAAGGGTTCTCATGCCGCTGCGACCACCCTGGTGCGCGAGCTCAAAGCCCGTTTCGAGCGCTTCTCGTGGGTGGGAATCTACCGCCTGCAGGACGGAGAGCTCGTGCTCGACGACGCGGAGTACCTGGGCCTCGCTCCCGAGCATCGCCATATCCGTCTCACCGAAGGCGTGTGCGGCGCCGCCGCGCGCGAGCGTGAGACGCAGGTTGTGCCCGATGTGTGCAACGACGACCGCTATCTCTCGTGCAGTCCGACCGTGAAGTCGGAGATCGTGGTTCCGATCATGGCCGATGGGCAGCTAATCGGCGTGCTGGACATCGACAGTGACGAGATTGATGCGTTTTCCGATGATGATCGCCGCTTTCTCGAACAGCTTGTCACGAAGGCTTCCCGCATCCTCCGCCCCGCCCACGTTTCCGCGGCCTAGCGGCCGCGTATCAAGTCGACCGCTTCAGCATCTCTTTGAACTTGGGATTGTCGCGCAGCGGATCCCAGAAGGGATGATTGCGCAGTGTCGTGACGGTGAGTGGGTCGTCGTACGACATGGTCAAGAGGTGCTCGATCAGATCAATGGCCTCGTCGGCGTGTCCCGTATGTGCGTAGACAATGGCGAGCGCTTCCATCGTCTGGGGTGCTACGTATTCATCCTTCGCCACCAGATCCATCGCCAGCTTCGCCTGGCGAATCGCGTCATCGCCGCGACCCAGGTACGCATACACGAGACCGAGCATCGAGGCATAGCCGTAGTTGCTGGGCTGGTCGTGCAACGTCTCTTCCATCTGCTTGGCGGCATTTTCCAGCGCCGGCTTCGCCTTGCTGGATCCCTGCATCGCCTCGGTGATGGCGGCTATGGCCGAGAACCAGGCCTGCATCAAAGCGTACGGCGAATGCTGTGAGCCCAGGAGCGCGTTGCACGCCGCGTAGTCGCGCTTTTCCTGGTAGAGAACGACCCAGGCATTGATGAGCTCGGGCGCGCTGCGATCGGAGACGCGCATGAGAAGCTTTTCTGCCTCATTCAAATCTCCACTGTAACGCACGACAGACGCCACCATGTCACCCAACGTTGACGGGTCCTTGCCAACCTGCCACGCCTTTTCGTACCACTCGCGCGCGAGGTCGGGCTGGCGGGTCGAGTCGTAGGTGTCAGCCAGATCCCATATGAACTGGACGTTCTTGGGATCGAGCGCGACCGCTTCCTGCATCCCACGCAGCGTTTCGTCGTACTCGCCGCGGCGCCGGTGAATCAATGCCACGGCGAAGCGCGCGTCGGCATTGTTGGGTTGCGCATCGGCGACCGCCGTGAACTCGGTGAGCGCGCGGTCGTAATCGCGGAAACCGTAGTAGTAATAGAAGCCGCGCGCCATCCGCGTGTAGGGGTGATTGGCGTCGATGGCCTCCATGTGGTCGAGCGCCGCCTTGGCGCGCGCCAGGCGTTCTTCGCTGCGATCGAAATTGATGTGATACATGAACGAGTGCTCGCGTGAGAGCCGGTACCACGCGGCCAGAAACTTCGGATCCAGCGCGACCGCCTGCTCGAGCAGCTTGACCGTCTCCACATCGCATTCGCCCGTCGTGCAGCCGTCCGCATGCGCGCGGACGTAAAGCTGGTACGCCTCAATGTTGTCGGTGGGGCGTTCCTCCAGGCTCTGTCGCTCTGAAGACTGCAACGTGACACCCAGCGCATCCACCACGTGCGTCGCGATGTCTGTCTGCACATCGAAGATGTCCTTCACCTCGCGGTCATAGGTGTCCGTCCACACCGGCGTGTCGTCGGTGACGCGTACGAGCTGCGGCGTGATGCGCACACGCCCTTTGCCGTCCGCCGTTTTCGCCCAGCGCACGCTGCCTTCCAGCACATAATCGACGCCGAGATCGGCGCCGATCTGCTTCATGGTCTTGCCCTTCTGTTCGTAATTCTCGGCGCTCGTGCGCGAGATGACGCCGAGCCCGCTCACCGATGCGAGGCGCGATGTGATTTCCTCGGTGACGCCGGCCGCGAAATACGCGTCCTCGGCGGGTCCGAGATTTTCGAAGGGAAGGACCACGGCCATCGAGCGATCTTTTCTTGCGCCGGCTGTCGCCGGCGTACCCGGCTTGTCGGGAAGATTCGGAATGGCGTGGCTGCCACCGCGCATCGAAAGCCACACCGCGACCACGGCGATGCCCATCACGACCGCTGCGATCACCATCCAGCGCGGGGACTGGCGCACTGAGCCGCGTCCGCGCTCCGACGCGGCGAGGTCCGCCGCGGAAATTCCCCCGGCCGGTGTGACGATCTCGCCGGAATCTACTTCGCGGCGGAGCCCCTCCAATTCGTTCCGCACATCCTTGGCCGTCTGGAAACGGCGCTCCGGATCTTTCTCCAGGCAATGCGAGATGATGCG
>DATEHD010000240.1:0-2054 GCA_035279765.1 Candidatus Krumholzibacteriia bacterium
CGACACCGGCTGGCCGGTCGACTTGCGGTAATCGATGTCCATGAGCTCGTCGACAAGCTCCGAGCTGGCGCTCTCCATCTCCAGCACGAACCTGTCGATGGCGAGCACGAAATACGCGTAGAAGGCGGATATGGGCACCGCGATGATCAGCCCGGCGGCGGTCGTGATGAGGGCCTGTTCGATTCCCTTTGCCACGATGCGGGCGCTCACCTGGTTCGCCGCCGATATGGCGGCAAACACATTGATCATTCCCGTCACCGTGCCGAGAAAACCGAGGAGCGGCGCGATATTCGATATGGTGGCAAGAGCCAGGAGGCCGCGCTCGAGAAACGCCATCTCGATCGAGCCCGCGGTGTGAATCGCTTTTTCCACCGCTTCCGGTCCGCGGTCGGCGCGCAGGAGTCCCGCGTGCAGCATGTTGGCGATCGGACCCTGCTCGCTCTCACACACGCGCAGTGCAGCACGCGGACCTTCCTGCCGGAGCGCGCGGATGACATCCATCATGAGATGGCGCGTGTTGATGCGCGCGCGCCAGAGTGTCCACAGTCGTCCGACGATGAGCACGATGCCGAAGAGCGCGCACAGGAGCAGCGGGTGCATGAGCACCCCGCCCTTGATGTACATGCGGACCAGGTAGCTGGATCGGATGCGCGCCAGGATTCCGTGCGCGGGCGCGGCGCTGGCGGCGCCGGACGTGCCCGCGGCCTGCAGGCCGGCACCGGGCTTTCCGGCGGCGTACGTCGAATCGGGGTGTGCGGAAACCTGCTGCGGAAACGAGAGGGTCGAGTCGTTTTCCTGCGCGTGAGCCGGCCACGCGGGCGCCATCGCCACGAGCCACAGGCCGGCGACAAGCGTGAGGGCGCAAGGGCGCGCAGTGCAACGTGCTTTCCGCATCAGAGGCGATTCCGAGGAAAGTCAGCTACATCCAGAATACGACAGCGGGCGCTACTTGTTCGAGATCGAAGAACTCTTCTCCAGCGTGTAAACGCCGTGGCCGTCGCGGTCGACAAAGAGAAAACGGGTGGTCGGTTCGACTTCGGGAACCCGGTCGCGGGCAAGAATGGGATTGCCCCCTCCATTGTAGATCCAGAGCTCGTAGGGGGCGCCGGTGTTGTCCTCCGGCCGGTAGCGGGCACTCGAGCCCTGGCCGGCCAGGGAGTTGGTCGTCTTGCGGACAGCGTAGATCTTCTGATTGCTGGAGCTCATGTTGAGCGGGTGATACGCGTCCTCGACCACCTGCTCCGCCTCGGCCAGAGTTTCATAATTGGTCGGGATCACATCCTCCACGATCTCGTCGGGCGGCCCGTACTTGAGGTAGATCTCGGCGCGAGCTGAGTAGACGGCAATTTTCTGGTCCGCGTAGTGCGCCTTCACGAAGTCGAGGCGTTCACAAAAAAGATCGTACGCCTCGTTGTTCCCCGTGAGTGAGTCCGGATCCAGGCTCTTCCACATCACGTCGAGGATGTGCTCCTGCTCGCCCGCGGTTTTGGTCTCGAAAGTCTTGTACTCGGAATCGCCGAGGAGGAAACGCGCTTCGGCCAGGTATTCGCGCCGCGGCGTCTCCCACGTGCGCAGATCCCACGCCACCGAGAAATCGCCCGCGTTCACGCGCTTGATGGTGTTGCCGTTCAGGGCGAAGGTGAAATACAGCGTGTAGTTCCCCGCACGAATCTGATTCAGGTCTTCACAGAGCACCACCGGGTAGGCGGTGATCGCATCGCTGGATGCGCTCTTCGGATTGGGCAGCGTCAGCTTGGATTCTTTGACCAGGTTGCCATCGGGGGTCACGATCTCGGTGCGAAAATCGAAGGTGGGCGCGGTGGCCATGCTGGGCGGCAGGTACAGCTCGACGTACACCGTGAGTGAATCGCGATAGAGCCCATAGATGCGCGACGGATTGGGACGATACTTGAGCAGTCCCGTTTCCTTCGGATTGATATCCCATACGAACAACGCGTTGCTGAACGACGGTTCGTTGCCGGGAATCTCGGGCAGGTTGAGCCGGGCGCGGCTCACGACCGAGCTCTTGTACTGGTTCTTCAGCATGCCCACGA
>DATEHD010000241.1:0-8159 GCA_035279765.1 Candidatus Krumholzibacteriia bacterium
AGGATCACGAGCGCAAGCAAGATGGCGTTGGGGGACCGCATCTCTATTGTCCCGGATCGTGACTTCTTCGGGCCGGGAACATCCGCAGTCTATATGAGGACGTCGCTCCTCAACAACACTCACGTCCAACGGGCTTCCCGACGTCGAAACAACGCGGAATCTCGATGGCATGGCCCGCGAAAAGAAAAACGGCGATCTCTCACGGCTCCTTCATGTTGGATGGATAAATTGATTGTGGACCCCGGATGGAGGCGCGCCTGCGGCAGCGAACAAGGAGGCGATTGCATTGAGTGGAAAGAAATCAATTCTCCCGACGATGATCTCGTTTCTGATTCTTGGTTCTGACACGAGCATGGCCGGCAAGGGTAAGGAGTATCATCCGGTCATCGATCCGGCGAACTTCCAGACCACGATCGACAACCCGTATTATCCACTCGTGCCGGGCACGGTGTACAAATTCATCGATCGGTCGGACAAGACTCCCGCGGACAACGATATCACCGTCACGCACGACACGAAGGTGATCATGGGTGTCACATGCACCGTCGTGCACGACGTCGTCAACGCAAAGGGCAAGGTCCAGGAGGAGACCTTCGACTGGTTCGCGCAGGACAAACAGGGCAACGTCTGGTACTTCGGCGAGGACACGAAGGAATGGCATGGCGACAAGGTGAGCACGGAAGGTTCGTGGGAAGCGGGCGTCGGCCCCAACCAGCCGGGTATCATCATGCCCGCCAACCCAACGCCGTCGGTTCCCGCGTACCGTCAGGAATACGGGCCCGGCCACGCGGAGGACATGGGTCAGATCATCGCCATCAACGAGTCAGTGAAAGTCCCTTACGGTGCATTCACCGAATGTGTTCGTACCAAGGAGTGGTCCTTGTTGGAGGCAGGAAGTGAAAAGAAGTGGTACGCGAAGGGCGTCGGTTGCGTCAAAGAGATCTCGCCCGAGGGATACGTGACCGAGCTCGTATCCATGACCAAACCGGAATGACCGTATGAACCGGACGCATCGCATCATATCTGCGGGGCTGGTCCTGATGGTGCTGGGGGCGGCGTCCCCGGCAGCGGCCAAGATTCTCAAGACCAAGCGACAAACCCAGAACGAATACAAAGAGTTCCCGCTCACTGTCGGTTCGGGGTTCGAGTACGAAGGTGACAGCGAGGAAAAAACCTACGACTTTCCTTTTCTGCTCGAGTACATCGCATTCCAGAGACTCACGCTCACCGTCGAACCGGACTACGTGGTGATTCATTCGGCCGACTCGGGTTCGCTCAAGGGATTCGGCGACCTCGAGACCTCCGCGGTCTACGAGTTCGTGACCGAACGCCGAAGTCGGCCATCTCTTGCGGCCGAGGCGCTGGTCAAATGGCCGGCCAGCAACGATTCGCTGACCACGGGTGAACTCGACTACTCGGTGGGAGGCGTCATCAGCAAAGAGTTCGTCCACTTCGATCTGGACAGCGAATGGCTCTACACGTTCGTCGGCGATCCGCCCGGCGTCGACTTGAGCAACGCCTCCGAGATCTCGCTCGCGGGCACGTGGCATCTCACCCGCTCCGTCGACGTCGAGACGGAGGTCGTCACGTCCAGCGGCGGCGGCTTTCACGGACAGGGGACGAACATTTCCAAGCTGCCGAGCGCGGCCGTCGGCTCGGGAGAGCGGGAGTGGGAGAGCACAGTCGGGCTGTCCGAGCTGCTCTTCCAGCATTTGCGGCTCGAAGAGGGTGCCGTGTACAAGTCGGACGGTTCGTGGCAATTCGTGAGCGCGTGGGAGTGGAACTTCGGCGAGGAGTAGTACGTCGCTGCGCAGCGCACGCCCTGAACATCACCGCGCCGCCGCACAAACAAATCCGGGGCGCCACGGCTTGGTTTCGTGGCGCCCCGTTGGTCATTGCGAAGAAGTCAGTCGATGGTTGGGTGCGATGCTTAGTTGCTCCTCGCTGTCTTCTCCATCTCCGGTGACTTCTCCAGGGAAGCCTCGGCGCGCTCGCCGACGAAGGCACGCTGGAAGGCCGCGGTCCGCTCCGCTTCCGTAGCACGATCGAGGAACGACGCGCGCTCGGCAACGGTGGCATAACCCAGGATCGCGGCACGCTCGGCGTCGGTGGACGCTTTCTCGAGCTTCATGCGCTCGGCTTCGGGCGCACGGGCGATGATCGCGGCACGCTCTTCCTTGCTGGCGCGGTCGACGAACGCGGCGCGCTCGGCAACGCTGGCACGCTCGACGATGGCCGCACGAGCGTCAACAGACATGCGCTGCGTCAGGTTCATCCGCTCATCGGCGCTCGCACGCTCCAGGATCGACTGGCGCTCTTCGACGCTGGCCCTGGCCAGCACTTGCGCGCGCTCGCTCGCCGTGGTGCGCTCGTAGATGTTGAGACGCTCTTCGGGCGTCGCACGGCCGAGCATGCTCATACGCTCGTCCGGGGTCGCCGCGTTGAAGATCGCCGCGCGCTCGGTGACGCTCATACGATCGAGCGACTTGTTGGCGCGGTCGAGCATCTTGACGCGCTCGTCGACGTTGGCGCGCTCGAACGAAGCCGCTTCGACGCCGGCCTTCTGCAGCACGCTGCTGCGGTCGGTGGCGTTCATGCGGCCGAGGATCGCAACGCGCTCGTCCGGAGTGGCGCGGCCGAGGATCGACGCACGCTCTTCGGGCGTGGCGCGCTCGAGAACCGTGGCGACTTCCTGCTTGTTCATGCGGCTGTAGATCGACAGGCGCTCCTGCGCAGACAGACGACCCATCAGCGTGCCGAACTCTTCGAGGCTCGCCTGGTCGTTGGCCAGCGCGGCGAAGAACGCATCCGGCGTCGCGTCATTATTAGTCACGACATCCTTCGGCGTGATCTGTTCCGAACGATACTTGTCGACAGTGCCGATGGCGCCCGAAACATCGGTGCCCGTCGGCGTGTTGTTACGCGACTTCATGAACACAACGGCTCCGATCACGACAACACTCAAAGCAAGCAATAGACTTGTGGACCTCTTCGACATGACCCTTCCTCCTTGACGGTGGGGTGTGTGTGAATTGCTGTCGATTCAACTACAGACGCCCGGATGAGGAAGTTGGTGAGAGCGGAAGGATTTTTCCGCGAACGGCCGGGCGGGCCTTTACTTGACGGCTGACGGGCGGCCTTCGAAGACCGTCTGTTTATCTTGAACTAACGTCAGGACAACGGCTTTGGCCGCCTCCGCGGGGCCGGAGAAATACATCGTTACGCCGCCTTCCCCCGTGTGTAACCCCTGCACCGAGGCCTGGTTGGCCGCGAAGGCAGCGGTGGCGGTTCCCTCCCGCTCGATGCGGAGCAGCGACCAGGCATCCCCGTCGAAGGCCAGCTTCCATTCAACAGGCACTGTCGACTGGAGCTGGAGCCGGACCACCATATTATCACCTTCACGGGTGACAGTGGCGGTCCCGGTTACCGTTCCCTGTTTGGTTTCCACCGGAATGGACGCAATGGCGTTCCTCTCCTCCGGCACCATAGAACCAGACACAGATGAGGGGGTGACGTCACGACCGGCCTGCCAGATTCCGGGCCGGCCGTACTGGATGACGGCAAGGATCAGCATGCCCGCCGCCAGACCCAGCCCGAACGTGGACCAGGGGCGCAGCGGGCCAAAGGAGAAGAAACGCCGGCGCGTGGGCGCTGCCATGGCCGGACGCCGAACATCGCTGCGCTCGAGCGCCGCGAAGATGCGCGGCTCCAGCTCGGCGGGCGGCTCCGGCATGGGATCGGCATTGAGCTTGTCCACCACGTGGGTCAGGGACTGGTAATAGACGCGTGCTTCCGGCTGCGCGGCGAGGCCGGCCTCGAGGTCCGCGCGCTCGCGCGGCGTCGCGACGCCGTCGATGGCGAGATTCATGAGCTCGATCAGGCGCGGCTCGATCATTCCGTGATCCCCTTTGCAGTCAGAATGTCCTTGAGCTGCTGTCGCGCGGTAAACAGCCGGGACTTGACAGTCTTCTCCGGAACTCCGAGCGCCTCCGCCATCTCCTGGTAGGAGAAGTCGTGGTAGTGCTTGAGCACGATGACCATTCGATAGTCCGGTTTCAGCATTTCAATGGCCCCGACAATTTCCTCGCTGAGGGCCTCCGCGTTCCGTGCCGCTTCCTGCGTGGGCGCGAGCACGACGGATTCCCCGCTCTGGTATTCCTCGCTTCGTTTGGCCCGGTTCGTGAAGTTGATCGATTCGTTGATGGTGATCCGATAGATCCAGCTGAAGAACTCATGCCTGTCATCGTACGAATCGAGCTTCTGATACACCTTCACGAACACGCCCTGCACAATATCCATCGCATCATCCCGGTCGCGCGTCATACGCAGCGCGAGGTGATAGAGCGGCTTCTGGTACTTGCGCACGAGCGCATCGAAGGCGCGTGAATCACCCGCGAGACACTGCCGGACCAGGGAGGCGTCGGCGTTCGGGTCTTTCACTGTGGACATACAGCTACGCGGCTGGAAAGTTGGCGGAAATGTCGGGGGTGGAACGCGTCACGGGTCGAAAGTTACTTGATGACAAAGACCTGGCTGAACCCGGCAATTGTGAACAGCTCGCGCATGTGGCGGCTCATCTGGGTCAGCGTGAGGGTCTGGCCCTTTTCCACCAGCCGGCGCTGCAACCCGAGCAGCACGCCCAGGCAGGCGCTGGAGATGTAGTCCACGCCGGAAAAGTTCAGCTCGCACGAGGTTTCGACGGCCTTGAGCGCCTCGCGCAGGGCTTCCACCTGCGAGAGGTCCAGTCGTCCAATCAGCAGGATTTCGCCGTTAGCGCCGTGCCGGGCTTCGAACATGTGGATGAGATTAACACACTTCCCGGGGGCGCCTCACTCTTCCTTGCGAACCGGTCCGCGCAGGCGTTTGGTGTTGGAACGGCGGCGTTTAGCATCCACGCGGCGGGCTTTGGCCGCGGCCGGAGTCCGCGTTTTGCGCCGTCGTTTGGGCGGCGTAGCAGCCGCTCGGATCAGCTCCACGAGGCGCGCGATGGCGTCGGCACGGTTGCGCTCCTGGGTTCGAAAACGGCGCGCGGTAATAATGAGCACGCCCTCGCGCGTGAGGCGCGAGCCGGCGCGCGACATGAGCCGCAAGCGAACATCGTCGGGAAGCGAGGGTGAACGGGCGGCATCAAAACGAAGCTGCGCCGCCGTCGCCACCTTGTTGACGTTCTGGCCACCCGGTCCCGATGAGCGCACGAAGGTAATCTCGAGCTCGGACTCGTCGAGCGAAAGCGTGGGGCTGATGGGAATCGACGCCACGGTCTACTTGAGCAGCACCATCTTGCGCGTTTGCATCGTCCCGTTCGCATCCAGGCGGTAGAGATACACACCGCTCGCGAGCGGTTGGCCGCGGTCGTTGCGTCCGTCGAATTCGACCTGGTGGTTGCCCATCGCTTCCACCCGATCAACGAGCGTGCGCACATGATGGCCGGCGGCGTCGAACACGCGAATCTGCACGCGACCCGGGAGCGCCAGCGTGTACTCGATGGTGGTCTGCGGGTTGAACGGATTGGGATGGTTCGCGCGCAGCTCCGTCAGCGTGGGCGTCGGACCGGCGCCGGTCGGAATCGGCTTGAGCCAGATGCCATCGGTGAGGCCAACGCGGTGCTTCGTGTCACCATAGGTAATGGTTGTCGAGAGCGTGTCGGGCACATAACCCGCCGCGGTGAATATCAGCGTTACCGGCTCGCTCGTGCCGCGCGTGGGATCGTCGTCATAGCGGAAGATGAAGCGGCCGTCGTCGGGCACGTGCTGCGAGAACCCGCGCTCGACCGAGCGCGCCGTGAAATCGGGGACGACCTTCTGGCTGTACTTGTCACGGACCGAGCCATCGATGACACCGACGGCGTAGGTATTGGTCAGGCTCGTATTGCAGGAAAGACGGCCGTCGCACGACTTCTCGAAGTATGGCTCCCATGCGCGCCGGAAGGCCGCAATCTTGTCGAGCTGCCCGGCGGACGGCGTCGTCCCCTGGTGAATGAGGAAGATGAACGCCTGGCGCAGATCGTGCTGTTCATTGGCTTCGACTGGAGTACGCGCCCCTTCCGCCGTGATCACGTTTTCCACGGTCACACCCACGAACGTACCGGTAGCGACCGAGCCCATGAGCGGCACTCCCACCGAACGCGCGGTGACCGTGTTGTTGGAGGCACTCGAGATGTAGAAGAAATCCTTCACCTCGTTGGGCGTGCGCAGCCCGAAGAGATACTCGTCGAGCTCGGAGTAATAATCGATGAGCGTGGGGCATTGGTAATTGCTGCCGCCCGTGCTCACCCAGTCGCCGCCTTCGAGCGAGCTGTGGTCGACGTCGGCGTAATAGCTCCAGTGCGCATCGGAGCGACCGAGGAGCAGATTGCTGGGGCCGCCGCCCTTGTCAAAATTAACGAAGGCGCCCCAGCGATGGCCGGATTCCTGGCCCTGGATGGTGAGGTAGTTGTTCCCTTTGCCGTAGACGCGCGCCGTCGGATCCGTCGCGGTCCATTGATCCAAATCTCCCATGTTGCACAGGCTCTCCAACGTTCCGCCGGAGCCGTACTGCCCACTGCCGTCGAAGATATCCTGCCCGATTCCCGTCACATCGTTCTTGATGTTGCGCTCGTAGGCGAACGCCCCGCTCATCTCTTCGTTGAAATTCGTGAAGTAGATGACCTGGAAGAAGTCATCGGGATATTCGCTGTAGAAGCGGTTCAAGAGCGCCACTTCGTCCACCAGCGGATTGGGGAAGCTGTAGTACTGCTCGTACACGGAGGCATCGGGCGCGCTCACGTGCGGCAGGCCGCTGGAGAAGCTGATGTTTTCAAAGGTGGTGTTGTCGCCGCCGGGGTTGTAACCGATGGTGATGGGCGGTGTGGTCACATTGGAACCGATGCCATTGTACGTAACGGTGAAGCCGCCGCTCGGGAACAGTTGCAGCTGGAACGTATTGCTTGCCGCCGAGGCGTACTCGCGCACGCTGAGCCACGACACCACGAAATGCGTGGCGTCGCCAAACACGCGCACATCACCGCCGGAGGTCTCGTCGAGATCCATGTAGTACGCGGCGATCTTGGGCGTGCTGCTGAAAAAATCGTTCTGGTCGAAAAAGCCGTTGGGGTTCACCACGGCGCCGAAAGAAACGGCTCCGTTTCCGCTCACGTACATCTGCGTATACGAGCTTCCGCCGAACGGGAACGCAAAGGGTAGATTGACGAGTACTGCGCCGTCGTCGCCGGGCGCCAGCAGCGTGCCGAGCGTGTTGTCGAACGAGTACGGATTGAGCAGGACGGTGTGCACACCGCCGCCGTTGTTGTTGTACTTGAACTGCTTGTTGTCGGTGTCGAATACGTTGGTGCCGCTGAGCGTGAGCGTCCCGTCATCTTCGATGACCCAGACGTTGTCGAAGAGGTAATCCAGCCCGGACGGGGAAACCCGCTTGATCCCCTGTTTGACCAGGGACTGGTTGGCGAGGTGGAGGGCCTGCCGGCCCTTGTTCTCGACCTGGTTTCCTTTATATGTGCCGCACGTGAATTCGGTCTCGCCGAGCGGTGTGAACCGGGGTCCGGTTTCCGTCTTGCCGGAGGGTAGACCCGGTCGTGGGCGGGCGTGGGCGAGCCCGTGCGAGGAAACTGCAAGCACGAGTGCCAGTAACGAGATACGAATGCGACCCACCATGGATGCGGCCTCCTGAAACAGGGATAGAAAGGCGTCGGTCCGACGCATGGGGTGTGCGCCTACAATTATATCGCACCGGCGCGGGCCGGGCGCAATGATCAGTTCGGTTTGGCCGCTTTTCCCTCGAACATTTCCAGCTTTACCAAACGTCCGTCCAATCCGCCGGTGGCGAGCGGCTTCTTGAACGCGGGACGAAGACCGACGGATTTGATCAGCTCCCGGTCGCCGAAGTAGACGAAGGCTGTCGAGCCGGCGCACCGCTGCTTCAGGAAATCACCGAGGCTGCGTACGAATTCGGGCATGGCGTCGCGCTTGCCGATGCGCAGGCCGTAAGGGGGATTGGTCACAATGGTGGCGCCGTGAATTGCCTCGATCTGCTCGAAGCGTTTGGTCTCCACGCGCACACGGCGGCCGCCGGGCAACTTTGCAAGATTCGCACGCGCGGCCTGCATGGCCGCGGGCGATGCGTCACTGCCCCGCAGGAGTCCCTCGGGGAGCTCGCGGATGGCA
>DATEHD010000242.1:0-3275 GCA_035279765.1 Candidatus Krumholzibacteriia bacterium
GGTCGCCCTGCTTGAGGACAGTGAGCAACGCGGTGGAAATAGCAGCCATGCCGCTGGCCGCGACCAGCGCCGCTTCGGCATTCTCCAGCGCGGCGAGCTTGGCGTGCAGCGCATGGTGATTGGGCGTGTTGTTGAGACGGATGTACTTGATGTCGTGATAGTCCTCGCCGCCCTGGGTCTCGAACATCGCGGTCTGAAAAATGGGAAGCACGACGGCGCCGTGATGGCGCGGCACGGGCTCGCCGGCGTGAATCAGTTTGGTTTCGACGTGCATGTGCTCCATGACGGGGCTCCTGTCGCGACGGGCTGGCATTGGCGGTCGGAACGGAAAGCCATACAATACGGCCCGTGCGCGCCGCTGACAAGCAGCGCGAGAAACGCCATGCAACCCGATTCACACCGCATATCCCTTGCCCCGGAGACATTCCGCGGCGTCCCCGCCGAGCGGGGCATCGTGCGCGTGCCCGTCCGCCACGCGGCCCCCGACGGGCCGTCGCTCGAGCTGCGTTTCGTCCGGTTGGCGGGCGCTCCGGGTGGTGTACCGCTCGTGTTCCTCACCGGGGGACCGGGTCTCTCCGGCATCCGCTCCGGCGAAGGGCGCCTGTTCCCGATGTTCGACGCGCTGCGTGGATCCGGCGACGTCATCCTGCTCGACCAACGTGCGTGTGTGGCGGGCGAGATGGTGGCGAGCTCGCCCGCCCCGAAGTTACCGTGGCGCGAAGTGGTCTCGCGCGACCGCTACCTGCTCCACATCCGCCGGAGCATTCGTCACGGCGCCGAAATCCTCGCCGAACGTGGCATTCCGACCGACGTGCTGAACACCAACGAAAGCGCAGACGACGTCGCACTGCTTATGCGAGCGCTGTACGGCGACGACGCTGTCGCGTCGTTACTCGGATGGAGCTACGGCAGCCATCTCGCGATGGCCATCCTCAAGCGCCACGAAGCCATGGTGGCGCGCGCGGTGCTGGCCGCACCCGAAGGCCCCGATCACACGTTCAAGCGGCCGATTCGAATCCAGGGACACCTGGAAAGACTCGCGCGTCGCGCGTCGATGGACCTGGCGGGCATGATGTCACGCGCCCTGGATCGTCTCGAGCGCGAGCCCGCGACAGTCTTCATGCCGGGCGACGACGAGAACGCACACGCGGAGCATGCGAACTACGTGCTGGGCCGGTTCGATCTCGAGTGGATGTTTGCGGAAGGGATTGCAGACACGCGCGTGATGCGCCGGCTTCCCGCCGTGTTGACGCGAATGGAGCGCGGCGAATTCCAGGTGATCGGGAGTGAGCGGCTCCTGCGCACCGCGTGGAAAACGCTACGCAACGAGCTTCCGTTCGGTGTCGTCCGCTATGCGATGGACTGCGCGTCGGGCGCTACGGCGGCGCGGCTCGCGCTGATCGAACGCGAGGCGCGCGAGACATTGCTTGGCAACACCGTCGATTTTCCGTTGCCGCAAATCTGCGATGCGTTGGGGTGTCCCGATCTCGGCGACGAGTTCCGCTCATCGCCGCGTTCGAAAGCGCCCACTCTCTTCATCACGGGGACGCTGGATTGTCGCACACCGGCCCAGAATGTCGCCGACCTTGCACCCGGTCTGCCCAATCATGCGCACGTCGTGGTGGAGGATGCTGGCCACGGCGACCTACTTCTTGGCGCTGCGGTACAGTCCGCGATTGTTCGCTTCATCGCGGGTGAGACGCCGGGAAGCACTCATCTGCCCGCCGGCGAGCCGTTCGCCTTCGAATCCACGCTGCGGTGAACGTCTCTAGATGGTGTGCGTCAGCCAGTGCACGATGTTCAGCGCGAACTGCTGGTTGTCGCAGCCGAATGAATTCATCCCGAAGTGGTCGCCCTTGTAGACCTGTGCGGTGAGCATCGCTGCTTCGCCCAGCACGACAACACGTCCTTTGCCGTAATCGAACGCGAGACCCTGCGCGTTTCCCGCTTTTTCTTCCTTCATCTCCACGCGCCCTTCCTGGTCACCCTTCGGGGGTACGTACTCGATGGCGTTCGACGGCAGCGCGAGCAGCACGGTGGCGTTGGCCGGGCCGTCGAGTGACTGACCGGTGAAGGTGAACACGCGATTGACGCGCGTTGTCGAATCCTGGCCCGCCGTGATGGCATTCTGCGGCAGGCGCTTGTTCACGACCGAGAACTCCATCGGGTCCGATTTCTCATTGGGAATCTCGGTGAAGCCCTGGTGCATGTGCACACCGAAGGCCCCGGCCAGCGCGGCACTCGCTGATCCGAACGGCGCATGATCGGCGATCAACAGGAGCGAGCCGCCGTCTTGTACCCACGTGCGAACGGCCGCGATCTCCTTCGCGGAGAACGCCGGATCGTCGCGCTGGCCGTGCTGCGGCAGCGGGAGATTGATTCCCATCAGCTGGGGATGACCGGCGCCCGCGGCATTCACGATGACAAGCACGTCCGTCTTCTTGAGAGAACCCGCCGAGAAATTGCGCAGGCCGTTCTTCACCTCGCATCCGTCCATGCGCAACATCTCCGCAAAGGGCCGGTACTTGCCGCGTGCCGTGTGCGCGTTGTGATGCGCGCGGTCGATCGTCACGCGCGGGTGCTTCTCAGGGTACGTGATGCTCGTGAGCACGATATTCCAGCCGTGGTCTTCGTGCTGCGACGAGTTGTACGCGTACGCGAGCAGAATCGACACCGGCACGAGCATCAGGAACAGAACGATGATGACTACTTTCTTGAGCGGCGACATGACGTCTCCTATTACGACTGGGGACGAGCGTTGCGCGCTGCGCGCTCACGCTCTTCGAGCTCGCGCTTGTCGACACTGCCGGCGATCAACAGACCGATGCCGATGAAGAGCGGAATCAGTCCCCACACGCCGGACTCAAACCCGTCGGAAACCGAGATGGCGATGGTGAGGGCGAGACCGATTCCCGTCATTACCAGGCCGCCGGCGCGACGGTCGGAGTGCTTGGGCTTCTGGACTTCTTCCGGGGGCGGCGGGGGAATGATGCCCTTTTCCATCGCGACCACACGTTCGCGATGCTCCTGCTCCTCCTTGCGGCCTTTGACGATGATGGCCGTAATGGCGATCAAAACGCCGCCGCAGACGGCCAGGATGGGGATGGAGAGGGCAATGGTATCGGGTCCGATTGAGCTGAAGTACATGACGGGGTTCCTTTCTTGTTATGCTGGGGGCGTTTCCGCCCGATTCACCCGATTTGACCGGCCCTGCCGGCCGGCGGTTTCAAGTTTCTGAAGGTGCCGGCGGCCCTGAAATAGTTGAAACCGGGGGC
>DATEHD010000243.1:0-7252 GCA_035279765.1 Candidatus Krumholzibacteriia bacterium
GCCTGCATCACCGCGTGACCCGTGCCGAGCTGCTCCGCCTGGCGCGCAAACAGGACTCCCGAGCCCGCGCACGCGGCTTCCACGCGCTCGGCCTGGTAGCCGGTGATCACCACCACGGGCGCCACGCCGATCGCCTTCACAACCTCGATGACGTGCAGCAGCATGGGCCTTCCACCCACGGCGTGCAGCACCTTGGGTAGATCGGACTGCATGCGCTTGCCCATGCCCGCGGCGAGAATAACGGCAGCAACAGGTGTTGAATCGTGTTTCATAAGGGGACGAAGGGCGGGCGTCCGGGCCCGTCAGTACAGCATGACGTCCGTGTGAACTCCATCGTCATGCACATCAAAAACCATGTTGTCGATAAGCCGCGTCGTGCCCACGTGCGCGGCGAGCGCGAGTATAACGCGCCCTTTCGCGGTGTCCAAAGCGGAAAGATCGGTGGCGCTGCGCAGCTCCGCGTAGTCGATAACACCCGCGCCCCGTAGCGTGTCGACAGCGACCGCTTCAACGCGGCGCGGGTCCCGCTCCCCACTTTCCAAACTCCTCCGCGCCGCCTCCAGAGACTTGAAAAGCGTTCCTGCTTGCACGCGCTCGCTCGGAGAGAGGTACGCGTTGCGCGAGCTCACCGCCAGTCCGTCCGCTTCGCGCACCGTGCGCGCGAGGCGAAGCTCGATATCGAGCGCGAGCTGGCGCACCAGCGCGCGGATGACGAGCGCCTGCTGCGCGTCCTTCTGGCCGAACACCGCCACGTCGGGACCAACGATGTGGAACAACTTGGCCACCACCGTGGCCACGCCGCGAAAGTGACCGGGACGAAAGCGGCCGTCGAGCGGCTCCGCCAGCGCGCCGGGATCGACCCACACGCGCTGCGGCTCCGGGTACATCACGCCGGCGGCGGGCGCAAACAGCACGTCGCAACTCCAGCGCCGCAGGTGCTCGATGTCCGCGTCGAGTGTGCGCGGATATTTTTCGAAATCTTCGCCGGGAGCAAACTGCGCGGGATTGACGAAAATCGAAGCCACCACCAGCGCATCGGAAACACCGCGCGCGACGGCCACGCACGAGCCGTGACCGCGGTGCAGTGCACCCATGGTCGGCACCAGGGCAACGCGGCGACCCGGCCGCTCGGCGGCGAGGTGCTGGCGCAGGGACTCGATGTCATGGTAGACGCGCATGCGACGCGAAGGCTAGTCGGACGAGTAGCTGTGATCGAGGTCGGGGAATTTGCCAGCTTTCACGTCGGCGGCGTAGGCGGCGAACGCGCGCGACATGGCCTCGCCCAGTTCGGCGTAGCGCTTCACAAAGCGCGGCGTGAAGCGCGCGTCGATGCCGAGCAGATCATTGACCACCAGCACCTGGCCATCGCAGTGCGGTCCGGCGCCAATACCGATGGTGGGAATCTTCACGGCGGCGGTGATGCGCTCCGCGAGCTGCCACGGCACGCCCTCCACCACGAGCGCAAAACAACCGCACGCTTCCAGAAACGTCGCATCGTCGAGCACGCGCCCGGCGTCCGGCGCTTCGCGGCCCTGCACGCGGTATCCGCCGAACTGGTTCACCGACTGCGGGGTCAGGCCCACGTGTCCCATCACAGGAATCGCCGCGGCGACGATGGCGCGCACCGGGGCTTCGACGCGCCGCGCGCCTTCCACCTTCACCGCTTCGGCGCCGCCCTCCTTCACCAGCCGGCCGGCGCTGCGCACCGCATCTTCGGGTGCGGCCTGGTAGCTCATGAAGGGCAGATCGCCCACCACGAGCGCGCGCGGCCGCGCGCGTGACACCGCCTTCAGGTGATGCACCATCTCGTCGACGGTGACCGGGAGCGTGTTCTCATACCCGAGCACCACGTTCCCCACGCTGTCACCCACCAGGATTACTTCGATCCCCGCATCGTCCTCGAGCCGTGCGGTGGGATGATCGTACGCGGTGAGCACCACGATCTTCTCTCCGCGACGTTTCATGTCGAGAAGCGTCTGCACAGTCACCCTGGGACGTGGCGTCATCGCGTCTCCCACGACGGAACGTAGAATTCCGTGTTCACGACCGGCTCCGCGATGCGGCGCAGGAGATCGGCGAAATGACGCTCGTCGTTCACGAAATCCATGGCATCGGTGTTGACGATGAGCAGCGGGCCCGCCGAATAATTGAAGAAGTAGTGGTTGAACGCGTCGTTGAGCGCGTCGAGATAGTCGCGCGAGAGCGCGCGCTCGTAGTCGCGGCCGCGGATCTGTACGCGGTCGAAGAGCACCGGCGCCGAGGCCTGCAGATACACCGCGAGGTCGGGCCGCGCCACCTTGGCCTCCAGCTCGGCCGCGACGCGCTCGTAGAGCGAGAGCTCATCGTCGGAGAGAATCACGTTGGCGAAGATGCGATCGCGCGCGAACACGTAGTCGAACACGACCAGGTCGGCGAAGAGGTCGTTCTGCGCCAGCGTCATCTGCTGCTTGTAGCGGTTCATGAGGAACACCAGCTGGGTCTGGAACGCGTAGGAGCCGGCGTCTTCATAGAAACGTTCGAGAAATGGATTGTCCTCGACGCGGTCCTCCACCAGACGTGCACCCAGCCGCCGCACGATCAAACGCGCCAGCGACGTCTTCCCCACGCCGATGTTGCCCTCGATGGCGATGCGCGTGCAGCCGCGCGCCAGAATGCGATCGCGAATGTCTGTGTACTGAGCGTCCATGTCAGCCGACCATTCGTCCCGAAACGCGTTCCACACCCGTCCCGTCTCTGCCCAGAGCCGCCACCAGCTCGGACACCGCTCTTCCCGTCTTCGGACAGACGAAACCGGGCGCGATCTCCTGCAATGGAATCAGCACGTACGAGCGGGAATGAAAACGGGGATGCGGAAGAGTGAGCGGACCGAAGACGCCCGTCTCGGCGCCGTAGGTGATGAGATCGAGATCGATCTCGCGTGACTGCTGGTGACCACCGCTTCGTCCCATGCCCGCCTCAATCGATTGCATCCGCTCTAACAAAAGGCTCGCGGGAAGTAAAGGTTCAACTTCGGCCACCGCATTGATGAATCGCGGCGCTCCGGGGATGCCGTCCGCTTCCGATTCATACAACGAGCTCAGCGAGTTCACGCGCGCGGCCCCCGAGCTCTCCAGCGTGCGCAGCGCAGCCAGCACCGCGGCCTCGCGGCGCCCCAGATTCGATCCTAATCCGACGTAGGCAATCACCGGTGGGGCGGCGACGTCTGGCGCGCGCCGTTACAACAGCGGCGCGTCACGCGCGAGGAAGACTTCGACGTGGGAGAGATTGTTGGGAAACGGGAGATTGAGTTTGCGCAGCCGGATCTCCACGCGTGAGACCGGAAACGCCTCGACGATGGACGACACGATCTCGTCGCCGAGCGACTCGAGCAGGCGGTAGCGTTTCTCCCCGCCCACCACTTCCATCACCTTGCCGTAGATGGATTCGTAGTTGATGGTGTCCTGGAGCGAATCGCTGCGACACGCGGCGGAGAGATCGCAGTGAATGTCGAGGTCGATCTGGATCTTCTGACCGACCTCGCGCTCCGCGGGAGAAACGCCATAGAACCCGAAGACCGTGATGTCCTTGAGTCGGATGACGTCCGCCACTGGGTGCCTCAGTTTACCAAACCGGCAAGATTCCGCGTCCAGATGCCCGGCGTCTGGTTGCCGGTCATGAACGACGGATAGACCATCAGGTTCGTGCTCGTCCATACCGGGTGCAGCGACATCACGCCGCGATAGGCGGCGGACAGGCCGATCGGATCGGTCGGCGTGACCGGAACCGGTGAGGTCAGCTTGCCCGCTCCGGTATCGGCGATATTGAACCATTGCCCGCCGCCGCGCACGATGCGATAGAGCAGATACTTGCCATCCGGTGAGAACCAGAGGTCGCGGATAACGTCACCGACAAGTCCGGTGTCACGGTCCGTCACGTCGCCGGCCAGGCTCACGGTTACCACCTTGTAGTGGACTTCGTCACCCACCGTCGCCGCGTAGGAAGCGGCGAGCTGGCTGCCATCGGGCGACCACACGATCTCGGACGCGCGTACCACCTCGGTGACCGGGGTCACAGCGGCGCCCGCGCTGTTCGTCGCGATGAGGTAGAGCACCTCGTCGGCCGCCGCGACGGCGAGAACCGGCGAAACCGGATTCCAGAACATGGGCGGATGCTTGGCAGCGACTGTCGACAGTTCCTTGGGAGTGCCGCTCGCCATGGCGCCACCCGTGCTTGTCATGCGCACCACGCTCGCGAGCGAGACGTCCACGCTGTTGCCCGTCATGGGCGAGGCGAAGAAATCCCACTGGCCGCTGCGATTCTTGTCGAGGATGTAGACGAGCCACTTGCCGTCTGTCGAAAACGTCGGGAAGAATCCGCGCGGGAACTGGTATCCGCCGGTGACGAGCGTGTGGGTGTTCTGCACGCGGTTATAAATATAGACGTGGAATGAATCGATGGCCGACGGACCCGGGTTCCAGCTCTGCGCCCAGCGCTGGTAAGTGACCAGCTGGCCGTTGGGAGAGAACGTCGCGTAATTGTAAACGTTGCGTTCCGGGCCTCCGGGCATGGCGCCGTCTTTCGTGATGCGGACCGTGCTGTGGCCGCCGAAATCGGAAAGATAGATGTTGCGGGGACGCACCGTAACGGCGAGTGCTGTTGTGTCCGCGGCGTATGCCCCCCAGCCGCCATCGACCGAATAGGCGATGTTGAGCCCGTTCGCGGTGAGCGGAGCGGCGGCGTCAGTCGCCGTGCGCGAGGCATAGTTGTAGGCGCTGACGTCGACACCACGGGTGATGTCGCCGCTGCGCAGGAAATGGAAATCGGGGCCGGTGCCGATGAGGTCGACCTGGCCGGCAAACTGCGTAACCAGGTTTTCGCCCGCACCCACGAACACGCTGGCCTTGTTGCTGGATTTGTTGACGGCATTGGTGGCCGTGGCGGTGACCGTGAACACGCCGGAGGCATTGGGCGCTATCCAGCGGACCGTCTGCTTGTTGGTTTCCGCGAAGGTGCCACCGTTGGCCGACCAATCGTAGACCGGGTAGTCGCCTTCGTTCTGCGAGCTCGACGTGACCACGGCGGTGAACAGCAACGTGTCACCCGGGACGGCCACTTTCGGCTCGAAAATGACGCTCTCTACCGTGAGTGGCTTGGGGTTGTTGTCGGTAGGTGGCTCCGGCGTCTTCTTGTCGGAACAGGCGGCCAACGCCAGTAGCATGGCGGCGGCCGACATCCACACGCTGTACCTCGAAATGTCCGTCTTCTTCACCTGCAAAACCTCCGCTACGGGGCTGCGCATCCTGGAAAAAAGTTTTTGATCGGAAGGACACACCAGGTGGGGTGGATCTCTGCCGTTACCATAAGGCTCCGATCCTCTTTATTTCAAGGGTATTTTGGGGCACCAACCCCACCTCGAGCCCACCAACCAGCTCCCCGGCGCAACCGCTTTGGTTGTGGCTTGAAGATTGTCCCTCGCTCGAAACATGGTCGCCTGCCCTAATCAGTTGACCGCCTGTCAGAAGGCGAAGCGAAGTTGATGGGTTCGGTTGACCCGAAGAGCAGTAGTCGGCACCTCACGTCGGTAGTACCGCTCCCAGCATGGCGAGAGCTCTATCCTGTCGAAAAACAGACGTTCCTTGAGTAGATCCCGCACACGCCACGGGCGATTCGCCAGGCCGAGGATCATGGCTGGGGTCTCTCGATCTCCCTTCTCCCATCGTCGCTTGATGTAGTTCCGCCACACTTGAAGGATGGCAAGCTTTTCAATGGATGCCTGGCGTCGCTTCGCCCAGGCGATTGTCTCGCGCTTGTGGGCTGCGGTGCTGTGACGAATCACCAGATCGAGCAGATTGATCTCCCACAATGGATTGGATTTGTCGCGCCGGCGTGTAGACGACGTGATGTGGTGGCTTACGTGGCGCTCTAATGAGCGGATCGCGCGGGGGTACGCGCGGTGGTCGTCGCTTCGGATGACTCTCGAAACGATGGGGACAAGCAGGTCACGCACCCCATCCTCGACCGCACGTCCGGGTGCTCGACCAAGGGTCAGCTCGAGTTGAGCCCGACGCGCCTTCTGCCGCGGCCGCATTCGACCTTTCCGTCGAAGCGGACTATCGGTGTGGTAGAGAAAATAGCCCGAGCTCACATCAACTGCCACGTTGTGATGAAACGGGAAGTACTGGCTCCATTCGAACGTCTCGAATCCGTCGATCGCGATTTCCTCCAAGTTCGAGAGACGCTGGAGCTCTCGGGCCTGGACGAGCAAACAGTGTCGTCCCAACCGTGCGATGTGACGCGCCACCGTCTCGGGACTGCACCCGAGCGCTCGGGCGATCTGGCGATTGCACGCGCACGCAACGACCAGTTTCGCGATACATGAAATGAGTTTCGGGCGCTTTTGCCAGTACGACGTCGAGAAGGTCTGCGTACTGAAGTGACGCTTGCAGGCCAAACATGTAAACCGCTGGATACGTTGAGGTGCCGCCTGGCGGAGGTAGAAGCCCTTCCGTTTGTATGGCCACTCACGGGAGAACGCGTTGAAGTAATGACAGTTCGGGTTGGGGCAATGTGGCGGAGCCCATCCGAACGACGTCGATCCCATGCACCGGCTCAGGCACACCGCGTGCCAGGGACAATTTCGCAGTCACAACCAAAAGAAAACGCCGCCGATCTTGCGATCGACGGCGTTCCCATGATCCCGTAATGGGGATCGATTAATACATGTCGCCCATGCCGCCGCCGGCGCCACCGCGAGCAGGAGCCTTCTCCTCTTCCGGAATGTCCGTGATCACGGCTTCCGTGGTGAGGAGCATGGCCGCCACGCTGGCTGCATTCTGCAGCGCGCTGCGGGTCACCTTGGTCGGATCGACGATGCCGGCCTTGAACATGTCGACATACTCGCCGGTCGCGGCGTTGTAGCCGATGTTCTCCGCCTGCTTGAGCACGTGCTCGACGATAAGGGAACCCTCGGCACCCGCGTTGGTCGCCACCTGGCGCAGCGGAGACTCGAGCGCACGACGGATGATTTCGACACCGATGGCGGCGTCACCCGTCTCCTTGATCTTCTCGAGCGCTTTGGCCGCGCGCAACAGCGCGATGCCGCCGCCCGGCACGATGCCCTCATCCATGGCGGCGCGCGTCGCTTCCTTGGCGTCCTCGACGCGGGCCTTCTTCTCCTTCATTTCGACTTCCGTCGCGGCGCCGACATTGATGACCGCAACACCGCCGGCCAGCTTGGCCAGGCGCTCCTGCAGCTTCTCGCGGTCGTAGTCGG
>DATEHD010000244.1:0-5016 GCA_035279765.1 Candidatus Krumholzibacteriia bacterium
GCTCATAGAGCGCCACCACACCCGGGAGAACCACCGCCGATTCCTTGCCCATCAACGCCAGTGCGAAGCAGAGCAGCGCGCCGACAGGCGCGCCGAAGCCTCCCTTGCGTCGCCATCGCCCGTAGCAAAGGAGGGATGCCAACATGAACAATGTCGCCATGATGTCAGTGCGACCGGAAACCCAGGCGACATTCTCTACGTGCATTGGGAACGCCGAGAAGAACAGTGCGGCGAGCAACGCGATCAAGGGCGCGGCCAACAGCTCGAGCAGTACCAAAAACACAAGCACGCACACGATGGCGTTGAGCACGACATTGGTGAGATGAAACCCGCCCGCGTTCTCACCGTTGAGGTGATAGTCGGTTAGAAAGGTGAGGGCCGTGAGCGGGCGATACATGCCACTCTGGCTCTCGATCACTTCCCAGAAGTTGGTGGTGAAGAGACGCTTCACCGTACCCGTGTCGAGCGTGTGCACATCGGGATTGCCCACCAGGTAGACGTCATCCCAGACGAAACCATTGCGCAGGGAGGGAAGATAGAGAGCGGCCGCAAACACGGCGACCATCAGCGTGGCCGCGACGGTTCGCCGCGCGCTCCAGGGACCGGTGATGGACGCGCGCTGTGCTTTCAACGATCTCCGCCGAGGATCCTCGTCGCGATGGCGAGGTGGTGATCGTCGTGCTCGGCCATGAAGAAACAGAAATCGATCAGCCGCATCGGCCGCTGGAGACGCGGATGGAAGGATGTCACGACGGGGTTGGCCGCGCCGTCGAGCCGCGCCACCAGATTCTGACGGGCGACCGTGAATTCGGCGACGATGGCGTGAATCGAACGCTCATTGTGTCCTGCTTCGTGGGTCTTGCGGTTGGACATGTCGGCGGCGGACAGCTCGCCCGCGCCGCGGAGGAATTCATCGACGCGCAGCGACCACAGCGCTTCCAGGTCGAGCAGGTGGCCGAACTGTTCCTGCGCGCTCCAACCCTCGCCGGGACGTCGCGTGAGCGCCGCCGCCGGAACCATGCGCACGCGTTCCAACACGCGCGCCGGCGTGCCGCGCAGCCGTTCCACGATCACCGGATATTCGCCGGCCGGCGGCACGTACTCGAAGCGCCGGTCCAGCCACTTCATCATTTCTTGCAAGATGTGGCCTCCTCTTGTCATGATACACCGGTCCGGCCGCGCAAGGAGACCAGAAATTGGCTGATGCTCTGTTCTGGCACCGCCTGCAATTCGCATTCACGGCGGTCTATCACTACATCTTTCCGCAACTCACGATGGGACTCGCGTTCCTCATCGTGCTCATGAAATGGCGCGCGCTACGCACCGGTTCCCAGCATTGGAATGCCACCGCACGCTTCTGGATCAAGATCTTCGGTTTGAATTTCGCCGTGGGCGTTGTCACCGGCGTGCCGATGGAGTTCCAGTTTGGCACCAACTGGGCGGCGTTTTCGAATTTCGCCGGCAAGGTGATCGGGAACACGCTCGCGATGGAGGGGCTGTTTGCCTTCTTTCTCGAGTCCGGCTTCATTGCACTGCTCGTCTTCGGCGAACGGCGGCTCTCTCCGCGCGGACATTTTCTCGCCGCGCTGGCGCTGTGGATCGGAAGCTGGCTCTCCGGCTACTTCATCGTGGCGACCAACGCGTTCATGCAGCATCCCGTCGGCCACACCATGGGCCCCGACGGCACCCTCTACCTCGACAGCTTCCGTACCTTCGTGCTGAACCCGTGGGCGTTCGCGGAATATGCGCACGCGATCATCGCGGCGGTGGTGACGGGCTCGTTCGTGGTGGCAGCGGTGGGCGCGTTCTACACGCTGCAGCAAAAGCACGTGGAATTCGCGCGGTCGTGCCTGCGCCTGGGTGCGGTGGTGGGATTGATTGCTTCCATGCTTGTCGCATTCCCGACCGGCGACAGGCAGGCCAAACTGGTGGCGAAACATCAGCCGGTTTCATTGGCCGCGATGGAAGGCCGCTTCGAGAGCGGGACCATGGCCGAGATCAACCTGATCGGCCAGCCCAACGTGACGGAGCGCCGCCTCGACAATCCGGTGCGCGTGCCCGGCGTCTTGAGCTTCCTCGCGTTCGGCACCTTCCACAGTAATGTGCAGGGCCTCAATGAATTCCCGCAGGAGAACTGGCCCGACAACATCGAGCTGCTCTACTACTGCTTTCATATCATGGCGGGGCTCGGCACCATCATGATCGCGATCATGTTCGGGGCCACGCTCTTCTCGTTCACAGGACGGCTGGAACGGACGCGATGGCTCCTGTGGATCCTCATGCTCGCGTTTCCGTTTCCTTTCATCGCCAACACGGCGGGCTGGCTCACCACCGAGCTCGGGCGCCAGCCGTGGCTGGTGTACGGGCTCTTCCGCACCGCGCAGGGCGCGAGCCCCATGGTGCACTCCGGCACCGCGCTCTTCACGCTGATCGGTTTCTGTGGACTCTACTTCGTGCTGGGTGTCCTGTACCTGTTCCTGGTCTCGCGCGAGATCGCGCACGGACCCCGAACGCTCGAGCCGCAGGGAGGTGTGTCATGACCGGGCTCTGGTTCGGCATCGTCTCCGTGATGCTCACCATGTTCGTGGTGATGGACGGTTTCGATCTGGGTGCCGGCGTGCTGCACCTTTTCGTGGCGCGCACCGACGACGAGCGCCGCCGCGTGCTGGCCGCCATCGGTCCATATTGGGACGCCAACGAAGTGTGGCTCCTGGCCACCGGCGGCGCATTGTTTGTCGCCTTCCCGAAAGTGCTGGCGTCGGGGCTCTCGGGTTTTTATCTCGCCATCTTTCTCGTCCTGTGGTGTCTCGTGCTGCGCGGCATCTCGATTGAGTTCCGCAGCCATGTTGCCGCGCCGATGTGGCGCGGTTTCTGGGACCTGACCTTTGCCGTCGCCAGCATTCTGCTCTGCATCTTCTTCGGCTGCGCGCTGGGAAATCTTCTGCGCGGCCTGCCCCTGAACGCAGATGGCTGGTTCGGGCTCACGCTCTTCACGAGTTTCACGACGCGCATGCCCGTGGGCATCCTCGACTGGTACACCGTGCTCGCGGGTGTCTATGCGTTGCTCGCGCTCACCATGCACGGCGGTGCCTTCCTGTGCTGGAAGAGCGAAGGCGTCCTGCTCGACCGCTGCCGCGTGATGGCGCTGCGCGTGGGATTGCTCGTCACCGCTCTGTGGCCGGTGATGACCTACCTCACGGTGCGCGTGAATCCCGCCATGTTCCACAATTTAGCCGCGCGACCCCTGGCGTGGGTGTGCATCGGCATCGCGGTCGCGGGACAGGCGGTGCTGCTGTTCGGTCTTCTCCGCGGGTCGTATCGCAACGCGCTCCTGGGCTCGAGCGCGTTCCTGCTCGGACTCCTCGCAGCCACGGCCGTGTCCGTGTTCCCGGTGATGCTGCGTTCGGCGGGCGACCCGTCGCTCTCCATCGACGCGTTCCAGGCCAGCAACACACCCGATGGTCTGCGCACGGCACTCCACTGGTGGCTGGTGGGGATTCCGCTCGTGGTTGTGTACTTCGTGATCCAGTTCCGCGTACACGCGGGGAAAGTTCACGCGCCGCGCGAGGGCGAAGGATATTGAAACGTTGACAGTGCCGCGCTAGTGACCGCATTGTCGGTCGAAAGAGGAGGTCTCATTTGAAAATCATTCATGTGTGCGCCACAGCGGCGCTGGCAATTTCTCTGTGCGCGGGTTCTGCCTTCGCGGGAAGTCACCCGCAGGATCATCACGGCTTTTTCATCGGATTCAACCTGGGTGCCGGGACGGCGCAGATCAAGTCGGGGGGAGAGAGCTCCGATCACGAGTGGGGAGGCGCCGGTAATTTCCGCCTCGGTGGAGCGGTAAAGAACAACCTGCTGGTAGGCGGCGAATTCACCGGTTGGACCAAGGACCAGGATGGATCGACGGTGAGTCTCAGCACTGCGCTTTTCGCGGTGACTTACTATCCTGCCGAGGGCTCCGGGTTCTTTGTGCGCGGTGGGATGGGGTTCGGGAGCAGCCATTTCTCCGTGGACCTGGCCAACGGCTTCACGAAGTCGAAGGACGAGACCGGCTTCGCCCTGGCCGTGGCGTCCGGCTATGAGTGGCGCCTCACGCAGAAGTTTGCCCTCGGGCCGCAGGTAGAGTTCAACTGGCTCGACATCGGTGGCGATATCGTCGACACGGCCAACGTTTTCAACGCGACCCTGGGCTTCAACTGGTATTGGTGAAATGACCGTGCCGCTCACTATATTCAGCTTCGTGGGGTGCCCACCCCGGAGGTTTGAAACAAGCAAGAGCGAGGCTCGGCATGAAGCTGCTTCATGTTCTGGCCGGAGCTTCTTTGACGATGCTGTTGGGCCCCGTAACGACATTGGCTGGGAGTTATCCGCAGAAACATCACGGGTTTTTCTTTGGTTTTAATGCAGGCGGCGGCGTGGCCAGCGTCAGGTATACGGCCACGGGCGACACGGACAGGCAACCGGGCGGCGCGATCAATTTCCGTCTCGGTGGCTCGGTGGCCAACAATGTTCTGTTGGGCGCGGAGTTCACCGGATGGACCCGGGAACAGAATGGCCGACCCGTCGGCGTGGGGAGTGCGCTGTTCGCCCTCACCTATTTTCCGGTGGGCGGCTTCTTCATTCGGGGCGGGACGGGATTTGGAACCACCCAGTTCCTGGAGAAGGCGCCGGACGGCAGCGTGGGCCTGACGGGCGAAGTGGGCGTTGCCTTTGGCGGTGCCGCCGGATATGAGTGGCGGCTGACGAAGAGCTTCGCCCTCGGCTACCAGATGGAGTTCAACTGGATCAACGTCGGCGGGGAGCTCGTCGACAAGGCGAGCTACGCCGCCGCGTCGCTCGGCTTCAACTGGTACTGGTGAGTCACTTCGCCCATCAATGAAAGTCGCGGCTTCGGGTGCGTGCCTGCTCGCGTGGGGCGCCGGGTTCCCACAAGGATTCCGCCACAATGTGGATCACGTTCGATTCGCGCTGGATCTTGCCGGTGACGCCGAGGAATGACGACGTTTTGGCCAA